>JBDTTK010000059.1:0-11878 GCA_039930685.1 Bryobacteraceae bacterium
CCTTCACGCGGGTTCCGAACCTTGGGCCCTCGCGTTGCGGTCCATCATCCGGTAGGGGGCACCCGTGTCCGACAGTGCTCAGAGAACAGAGAAACCAACTCCGCGGCGACTGGAACGAGCACACAAGGAAGGTCAGTTCCCGGTTAGCCGCGATTTTGGCGCGGCGGTTCTGCTCGTGGGCTACGCCCTTGCCGTTTCAACCTTTGGACAGGATTGGTTCGATGGGCTTCGAGGATTGTTTCGAGAACTCCTGGCATCGGCGTTCAACACAACGCTGACTCCGGAAGGCCTCGCGCTACTAGTCGGCCGCGCACTCCGGCGGGGAGCGACATCCTTCTTGCTTTGTGGATTCGGCGTAGCAGCCCTCGGTGTAGGCGTCCAACTCGCGTCTACGCAGATGCGGCTTCCAGGCAGGATCAAGATCGATCTCTCACGTCTTTCACCGATGCAGCGCATCAAGGGTCTCGCCGGCCAGAATGGAGCTGCTACCGTATACGCAGTCGCGCTGCTCCTCGTCGTCACTTGGATCCTGTGGGTCGAGATCAGCGAAAAGCTACCTAAATTCCTCACGCTTGTCTACTTTCCGATTGACCGCATGGGCGTCGAGATCCGGTCGACCGTGATGTCCCTGATCTGGCGCATTACGGCCATTACCGCTCTCATTGGCATGATCGACCTGGTTCGTCAACGCGCGAAGTTCCTGAAGAACTTACGCATGACGAAGCACGAGGTGCGGGAAGAGGCGAAGGACCAGGAGGGAAGCCCCCAGGTCAAGATGAAGATCCGCCGCCTCCAACGCGAGATCTCTAAGCGGCGGATGATGCAAGCGGTTCCAACGGCTACGGCTGTCGTGGTCAATCCGACGCATTTCGCCGTCGCAATTCGCTATCAAGTCGAAAGCACAGGAGCGCCGTTGATTGTGGCGAAAGGCAAGGACCTCTTAGCATTGCGAATCCGCGATTTGGCGATCCGGAGTCAGGTGCCGATCGTCGAGAACCCACCGCTCGCCAGAGCCCTATACAAATCCGTGGAGGTAGGCCAGGAAATTCCTGGGCATCTATACCGCGCGGTCGCTGAAATCCTAGCCTACATCTATCGTCTGACGGGTGGTGTTTTGCCCGGTTAGGCACGATGGTTGCTCATTGGCTCTCTGAGGAACTCGAATGTCCATCGCGTCCAGTCAAATCGGAACAACAAGCGGCATTGGCAGTTCCTTTTCTGCACACACCCCTGAAATGAAATCCGAAATCCTAAAGCGGCCATCCGGCAAAACCCCCTCTCCGATCTCCATTCCCGAGGTGCTGCGCGGCATACCTGAACTGATCGTACCGGCGGCGATCCTCGGAATTATCCTCGCGATGATCGTTCCCCTGCCAGCGTTTCTGCTGGACGTGTTGATCAGTGCGAATATCACGATTTCCGTAATTATTCTGCTCGTTTCTCTGTATATCAATCGGCCCGTTGAATTCAGCGTATTCCCAACCGCGCTCTTGTTGCTCACACTGTTTCGTCTCGCTCTGAATATCTCGTCCTCCAGGCTCATCCTGATTCAAGGCAACTCCGGCACTGCGGCAGCCGGGCACGTTATCGAAGCGTTTGGGAACTTCGTGGTTGGTGGAAACTACGTCATCGGTCTGGTTATCTTCCTGGTGCTTATCGCGATCCAATACATCGTGATCAATCACGGAGCTGTGCGCATCTCGGAAGTGACGGCACGGTTTACGCTCGACGCTCTGCCAGGCAAACAAATGTCGATCGATTCGGACCTGAACGCCGGTCTGATTGATGAGGCAGAGGCGCGTACTCGGCGCCGGCAATTGGCAAGTGAGGCCGAGTTTTACGGCGCCATGGACGGCGCATCGCGTTTCACGCAGCGAGACGCGGTTGCCAGCATCCTGATCACCGCAATCAATATTCTGGCCGGTTTTCTGATCGGCGTCCTCCAACACGGCATGGAGCTGAAGCGGGCGCTGACCACGTATACAGTTCTAACCATTGGCGACGGACTCGTTACTGTCATCCCGGCGCTCATGGTTTCGGTAACCGGGGGCTTAATCGTCACGCGCGCCGGTTCGGAATCCCGCCTCGGTGCGCAAGTCGTCGGACAGGTCTTTAGTAACCCCCAGCCGCTGTGGATGGCTTCGGCGGTACTCGTCGCGATGGCAGCTCTGCCTGGTTTGCCAGCAATCCCCTTGTTGATGCTCAGCGGAGGAGTTGGAACAATTGCCTGGCGCCTCCGCCAAAAATCTGCCGCGGCCGAGGCGTTGGCGCCGGCAGCGTCCATCGCGGCGCCAGCCAAGGATACTCTGGAGGACCTATTGAAGGTCGAGCCCCTCGCCATCGAGGTCGGCCTCGGATTGGTTCGAATGGTTGAGGGAGGCGCAAACTCCCCACTGCTGCGGCGTATCGCCAACCTGAGAAGGCAACTGGCCGGCGAGATTGGTTATCTGATACCTCCGGTCCGTGTGACAGACAACCTCAGCCTCAAGGTCAGCGAATATCTAATCCTCCTCAAAGGCGTTGAGATCGCACGGTTCGATCTCATGCCGAACTGCGACCTTGCAATTCACCCGACCGGTGTAGATCGCGGCATCGAAGGTACCCCTGCACGGGAGCCCGCATTTGGAATGCCGGCTCTGTGGGTCCCGGCCACTCGCTCGGAGGAAGCGCGGCAGGCGGGCTACACCGTGGTGGATCCGGTCAGCGTGCTCGGCACGCACCTTGCGGAAGTTGTTCGAAGGCACGCGCATGAGTTGTTGTCCCGGCAGGACACTAAACGAATCCTGGACCGCGTGGCGGAGGAAAACAGCAAAGTCGTCGAAGATCTTGTGCCAAAGCTGCTTTCGCTGGCTGCCGTACAACGTGTCCTGCAGAATCTTCTGCGCGAACGCGTTTCGATTCGGGACGTCGTGTCGATCCTCGAATCGCTTGGAGAGGGCGCCTCCATGACCAAGAATCCGGTGCTGCTGACTGAGTACGTTCGACAAGCGATCCGGCGATCACTCGTCAAACCCTACCTGTCCAGCAGTGGCGACCTCCCTGCCTACTTGCTCGAGCCTGGTCTGGAGCGAATCGTGGAAGGGGCCGTGCAGTTGTCCGAAACAACCAGTCACCTGAATCTCGAGCCCTTGAAGATCCGGGACCTGATCGATCGAATTTCGCGTGTGGTGGGCACGGGCTCGTCATCGGTGGTTCTAGCAAGCAGCGGCGCGCGGCATTTCCTGCACCAGATACTCGAGGGCTCTCTGCCAAATGTCGCGGTCCTGGCTCACAGTGAAATACCGGCCGGCATTCGAGTGGCTTCGCTGGGAGTGATCCCATGATTCAGCAACAATCGGAGCAACTATCGATGAGGCTGAAATCCTACTTCGCAGCATCTGTCGGATCCGCTCTCGCCTTGGCCAGCCGCGAGTTAGGCGAAGACGCTCTTCTTGTTCACTCCCGGCCCACGACTGCCGAGACGCGGCATCTCGGCCATTACGAAGTTGTTTTCGCCCTAATGGCCGACGTTCAGCCGACGCGCCCCTCGACTGTTGCACCGAAAGGTCACGGCCTCGTCCCTAAAGAACCGAACGACATCCAACCATCACCGCTTGACAGGTTACCCAAATGAATAATCAGCACGGTTCGACGGCCGTCCTCCCTTACCAGAACAGCCCGACGACTCAAGATGACCGGGAGCGGATCATTCTTGAGCATTTGCCACAGGTGCGTCTCATTGCGCGTCGGATTCACGAGCGACTTCCTGAGAGCGTGAACCTCGAAGATCTGATTTCAACCGGTATTGTCGGGCTGATATCCGCGATTGACCGATTCGATCCTGGACACAACGTCAAACTGAAGACTTACGCCGAATACAAGATCCGGGGCGCGATCCTCGATAGTCTACGTGGTCTCGATTGGGCGCCGCGCCAGCAGCGGAAGAAGGCCAAGCAGATTGAGATTGCGATCGCGGCGGCGGAGCAGCGCCTTCAGCGAATGCCCACCGAAGACGAGATCGCCAAGCAACTCGGTATTTCAGTCGAGGAGTATCACGAATGGCTGGTTGATATTCGCGGTGTGAACCTTGGGAGTCTTGAATCTGCTTCACCGGATGACGAAGGGCGCGACCTGTTGAAGTTCATCTCGAATGACGAGGAGTCCTGGCCGTCGCAGCTTCTTGAACGGGCTGAACTCGAGCGTCTCCTCGCGGAGGCGATCGACAAAATGCCGAAAATGGAAAAGACGGTCTTGGGTCTCTACTACCATGAGGAACTTACGCTTCGCGAAATCGCCAAGATCGTCAAACTTCATGAGTCACGGATTTCACAGCTGAAATCGCAGGCCATTCTCCGGCTTCGATCTTATATGGAGAAGCGTTGGCCGATGAACCGCGGCTAGCCGGCCTCCATAAGGCGCAATGACAGACACTACTGACAATCAGATCTGGTTCGTCTCCGAGTTTGCGAACGCCTTTGGCCTCGTTCTCGAGACTATGACCGGTGCTCGGCCGCGCGTCGAATGCAAGGCAGCTGCGGAAACTGCAACCTCGTCGGGCGATCTGATTCTAGACCTGCCCCTCAATGGACTTGCTGATGCGTCATTCTGCATCCGGGCGAGCCAACCGAACTGGTCGGCAATTGGCTCCGCGGTACTGAAGGCGGCCGGACTCGACGAAATCGACTCCGACACGAGTCGATCTACGTTTGTCGAGACAATCGGTCAGGCGGCCGGATCCGTGTGTCAAGCGCTCTCCGGGCGGCTTCGGCGCGAGATCAGTTGCGCCACACCCATTCTGTCGGCGTCTATTGCAGCGAATGCTTCGTGGGTGGAAGTAAGCATTGCCTTTGAGGAAGGCCAAACCGCGACGATGTACCTGGGCTTCACGAAAGCGCTGTTGGCATCGATTGCCCCTGCAGATTCGCTCGCCGCAGTTCCGTCGGCTGCGGCTGCCCTCTCGGCCATCGGCGACAGCGGTCCGGCGCGTACACTCGATCTTCTCTTCGACGTGGAGCTACCTGTCAGCGTGTCTTTCGGACGCGCTCAGTTGCCGCTCAAAGACGTCATCAAGCTCACCACGGGATCCATTGTGGAACTCAATCGCGCGATTACGGAGCCTGTCGAAATCATCGTGAACAACTGCGTAATCGCGCGTGGCGATGTCGTAGTCGTCGAGGGAAATTTTGGCGTACGGATTCAGCAGGTGATCAGCCGGCAGGAAAGACTTCGAACTCTGACATAAAGCGAATGAGTCTACCGTTGCCGCCGGATGTAGATCGTACCGCCCGTCGCGCTAATTCGCAGGACCGGACCTCCGCCATTCAGGACACCCTCGGCGATCCAGGGCCGGGCACGGTCGTAATCCGAAACCTTCGGTCGAATTTCAGGGAAATCGGAAATGATCTTGCCAAAGCTCGCACCGGAATCGTTGCGGGCTTGCACCGCGAGGGATAGACTCGCCGGAATCAGGACCGTAACGTCCCCTGAACCTGCTGTCAACGACGAGTCCTCCAAACGGGCTCCGGACACCAGTTCCGCCAGAATGCTCCCGAATCCTGTCGATGCCCGCACCGGACCGGCCATACTTCGGAACCGGATCGTCCCTGCGCCGGAATCGCATCGTACACCGCGGGCATTCCCAACCTGAATCGAACCGCCTCGAGTTTCGGCCACAACCAGACCGCCCGCCTGGGTTACTTCAATCAGCCCTTCGCCGGACCGAGCCGAAACGCTGGCGATCGCGCGTTCCACTTGGATGTTCCCGCCTTCCGTGTAGGCGTGCAGTGGACCTCCGACTTCGCGGACCGAAATCTCGCCGCCCGCCGTATCACACCAAGTCTCGCCGCGGGCGCTCTCGACAAAGATAGAGCCGGCTCCTGAATTGCAGCGCACCGTCCCGCCAACTTTTCCAATCCGGATTTCCCCGCCGCCAGTTTTTGCCAACGCGTTCGCGCCGATGCGGTCGACGGAAACTTGACCGGCCGTCGTGATTGCGGAAATCATCCCGTCCATATCCGTGACTTCGACTCCACCGATTTGCGTCTCAACAGTCGCCTCGTGTAGCGACTTTGGAACCTTTAACGTAACCTCGGTCACCACCCCGGGCTTGTCCACCGTCATGAGAGCCAATGTCGTGGTCTCGCCTCGAGGCTTTGTATTTACAACCACCGCACCGAAGGCCTTCCGCGCTTCGAGCTCAGTGCGAACCTTGACTCTCTGCGTCACCGAGTACTGAATTCGATCAACAGAGGCTCCGCGGAGCACCACCCGGCCGCGGGTCGCGATGCGTAGAGTGCCGATCAGCGAGCATGGCGCCGTACCCTGGGTCGTCAGTACCCAGTGCGCGCCATCGCGTGTCAGCGCGGAATGCTGTTCACTTCGCGGCTGGGCGCATAACACCGCCGCCAACGAAACCAGCGCCGACAATACGATTGCATGCTTCATACTTCCTATCAAGTTCTACGAACGCCGCCGTCTTCCGTCACCCGCATTCGCCCCATCGCGGCTAATACGTCTGCAGTTCGTCGAGTGCCCATTGACACCGCATCCGAACGTACCCGTTACTTTCCTTCTCCATCAACTGGTGCAACACACCGACGAGCCGCTCTTGGCCAGTACCCTTACTCAGACCCCGGGTCAGAAGATCGATCGCCTCTGCGCGTACGCCGGGATTGGTATCAATCAGTACCGTTTGCGCTAACGTAGCCTGCACTTCCGGTTCATGAGCGAACGGCTTCAGGCCCGCAAGAGCTCTTAGACGAACGCCTGAGTTGGAATCGTGTTGCATGGCGAACATCAGCGCCTCGCGAACCTCGGATTCTTGCGAATGGGTGTTCAGGATGCCCAACGTTTCGCCGCGCAGACCAGGATCCTGCGAGTCCTTCGCCGCAGCCAACAACATCCGTCGGATCGGAGCGTCGTCCAACCGGCCCGAAACCACACGTTGGCGCGTTTCATCCAAAACAATTTGCACACGGCCGTTTCCGTCCGGCTCCACATACCGCACCCTCGACGCCACCGGATCCGCCTGGCTCACCGCACTAGCATTGGTCGGTGCTACCCGGTCGAACGTGACGCGCGCGCCGACGAATCCGATCATCAACAACGCCAAGGCCCCGACCGGGCGCGGAATGTGCCAATTCCAGACTGCGCTCAGCGTGGCCCGCACTGCCGTCCAACGGCTCACTACTTGCACGTCCGTACCTTGACGTTCCTGCTCGAGCCGCTCCCATAGCAATTCGCGCGACTGGCGCAACACAGATGGACTCGGTTCGGTCGACAGGCCCTGCAGCAACACATGCATTTCGCGGACCCGGTCCAGATCCTGGCGGCAGAGCTCGCACGCCGCGAGATGATCCTCTACGTGATCTTCCTCGTCGAAAGCCAATTCGCCGTAAAGGAACAGCGACAGCGATTCTTTTACGTGTTCACATGTCATAGAAAGTCTCCCAAAGCAGCCCGCATCTTCTGCGTAGCCCGGAACAGGCAGTTTTTCGCTGCCTCCTCGGTTGTTCCCAACATTTCCCCGATGGCTCGAAGTCGAAGACCCTGATAATGCCGTAACTCAAACACCATGCGCTCTCTAGGCGTCAACTCGCCGAGCGTTTCGCGAATCCGGTTCCGCAATTCACCGCTGAACAGATGGCGCTGCGGGTTTCCGTCTGCCCGCTCCTCTTGCACCGAATCCATCCGGTCTAGAGGGCCTTCGGTGGTAGTCAGTACCGTCGGCTCTTCCCGCCTGACCTTTCGCTTTCGCAGGTGGTCGAGGCAGAGATTCGTCACGATCCGGTACAGCCAAGTGTGAAAGCTGCAGTCAAACCGGAACGAATGCAGGTTGCGAAACACCCGCAAAAACGCTTCCTGGTAAACATCTTGCGCATCGTCCGGCGACCGCAAAAGATTCATCGCCAGTCGAAGCACACTTTGGTCGTACATTCGGACCAACTGCTCAAACGCGACCTCGTCGCCCGCTTGAGCCGCCCGAATCAGCGACGCTTCGTCCATTTGAACGGCCGTATGAATGGCCACCGCGTTCGCGGCCCCAACCTTTCGAGACAACAATATAGTAGACGAGCTCCCGGACGAAAGGTCACGGTAGCCCTGCTTGGCGGTTTCCGGTTTCGATGGGGCCAAGCGGATTGGATCCGTGGCGAACCGGAAAATTAGTCGGCGAGTTCGAGATCGATCTTCTTTTGGGCTGCGTCCAGGCCTGAAATCTTGAACGATCGGATCTGGCCCGCCTTTATGGGTTCGGGTTCGGAGGACCCTCCCCCGCCGCCCTTCCATTTCGCCGTGAGCAGGGCGGTCATAGAGGATAGATCCGCCGCCGCCGCGGCCTTGCTCGCCTGAGCGGCACCGCCACCGAGCGCACAATATCCGCTAACACCCTCATCCAGTTGGACTTTGGCTCGTGCTGAGCTCGCGTCGACGATACGTCCGGTGACTTTGTCGCCGACCTTGTGCTCCGCGATATACTCGTCGGCGCTCGACGGGGGGATTGGCTCCAACTGCTTCATCCCCAACCGGACCCGCCTTCGGGTCTCGTCTAGTTCTAGCACCTGGGCCCGCACCACTTGCCCAACCTTGAGCATTTCGCTGGGGTGTTCCAGCCGCTTCTCCCGGCTGATGTCCCCGATGTGGATCATGCCCTCCAGCCCGTCGCCCAGATCGACAAAAACCCCGAACTTCTGCAGCGACGTCACCGGAACTTCGAAAATCGCGTCCTTGACGAATTTGGCCTTGGCATCGGCCCACGGGTCTCCGAGCGCCTGCTTGAGTCCGAGAGAAATCCGCCGGTCCGCCGGATTTACTCCGAGGATGACCGCTTCAACCAACTCGCCGGCCTTCAACACGTCGGAGGGCCGGCGAATCTTCTTCGTCCAGGACATCTCCGAGATGTGGATCAGCCCTTCGATTCCCGGTTCCAGCTCCACGAAAGCGCCGAAATCGGTAAGCCGTGTGACGGTGCCCTTCAATCGCTCGCCCTGAATGTACTTCTCCGCTGCAACCGACCATGGGTCGGGCAGTAGTTGCTTTCTCCCAAGCGAGATCTTCTTGGTCTCCGCATTGACCTTGAGGACCTTCACCTCGATCTGTTGGCCCACCTGCAGAACATCCGAGGGCTTTGCAACTCGGTTCCAGGCAAGATCGGTGACGTGAAGCAGACCGTCCAGGCCGCCCAAGTCGACGAACGCTCCGAAATCGGTCACGCTGCGCACCGTACCGGTAATCACTGCGCCTTCCTGAATCGCGGCAAACGCTTCGCCCTTTGCCCGCATGCGCTGCTCTTCGAGCACAGACCGGCGATCAACGACGATGTCGTCCTTTTCCTTATCGAGCTTAATTACGCGACATTCGATTTCCTGGCCGACCAGCTTGTCCATCTCGGCCTGGTCGCGAGTGCCGCTTCTCGATGCGGGCATGAACGCGGTCATTCCGACGTCCACGCGGAAGCCGCCTTTGACGGACTCCTTCACGATGCCGGCAATGACGCGTTTCTCTTCGAACGCACTTTCGAGAGCACTCCAATCCTTCGGGCGCTCCACTTTGATCGTGGAGAGCTGATAGTTGCCTTCTTGATCCCGCCCGGTAATCGTGACGACAATCTTGTCGCCCACCTTCACCAGTAGTTCGCCCTGATCGTCCCGTACGGAGGCAATCGGGATCACACCGTCGTTCTTCCGCCCGATATCGACGAACGCCGACTCGGCGTCGAACGACACGATCACTCCCTGCAGCGTCTCGCTGCGCGTTCCTCGATGCTCCTGCTCAAACTGCGAGAGGATGTCGCCGAACGACGAATCGACCGGGGTCTCGTCTGCCGGCATTTCGCCCATGGGCAGTTCTTGGGCTTCGGAGTAAAGGGGAGATTTGGGGAACGTCATGAAAACCGCTTGAATTGCTCTTGCGTCTAGATATTGTGTCACAATCGGCCTCAGGACCGCACGCCTCACACATGCCTGACACCGAGGGAATCGCCACGGGCGCGCGGGCGCCGATCTGGCGCACCTGGATCCGACCTCAAGATATCGTCTGGCTGCTGCTCTTCTTGGCTCTCGGTCGGTTCAGTCCCGTCCAGGGATCGCTCGAAATCGTTCTCCTCCTCACGCTGGCTCTCTTTCAGGTCGTAGCCACCAAGCTAGCCGTGTTCTCCACGCCGCGCGGGAGCCTGCTCGTCATTGCCACCGAACTTGCCATCGCCTATCCCCTCATGCACTACACCGGCGACGTCGCGAGCAGCTATTACGTGGTCTTGCTGCTCCCCATCGTATTCGCCGGAACCACGATGGGGTTGCTCGGAGTCGCGAGCGTCACCGTCTTGGCCTGTGCCGAATACATCTCGCTCCTCTTGTTCCTTGACTGGAAGACATCGTATATCCCGAGCGATCAGATCGCCGAGTTGGTCCTGCGCGTGGCCCTGCTCCCGGTAGTCGGTCTGCTCACTCACGAACTCGCCGAAAAAAGCCGCCGTGCCGTCCTTCAGCACCAGGCCGTAGCGAAGGAATTGGCCACCGCAAACGCAAATCTGCGCGAAGCGGAAGCCGCCGTCCGCCGCTCAGAGCGGCTCGCCGCGCTTGGTCAGCTGACCGCCGGGCTGGCACACGAACTGCGCAATCCGCTGGGCACCATCAAGAACTCCGCCGAAATGCTCTCGCGAACCGTCCCTCCTGGAAGTGAGATCGCGCAGGAGATGGCCGGGTACATCGCCACCGAGGTGGACCGCGCCAACTCGCTAGTTACCCGATTTCTGGATTTTGCCCGCCCGCTTCGCCTCGAACTCACGTCTCAGGACCTGAACGCTGTGCTAGAGCGCGCGATCTCCGATTTCAGCCGCCGCAAACCCCCATTTGACGTTGAGGTCTATCGCAACTATTCGCCCGACGTGCCCAAACTGGCGATTGATGCGGAAATGCTCGGGAGCGTAATTCTAAACCTGCTGACGAATGCTGCCCAGGCCAGTCCGCCGAAGGCGGTTGTCACGCTAAAGACCCGGCTCCTGGCAAACGGCGTGGAAATATCCGTCATCGATCGCGGATCCGGCATCCAGCCGGACCACCTTGAGAACATCTTCAACCCTTTCTTTACGACCAAACCGGAGGGCGTCGGCCTCGGCCTCGCGATTGTCTCCAAAATCGTGGACGAGCACGGCGGCACCATCGCCGTCGAAAGCGAAGTCGGACAAGGGAGCGTATTTCGTATCATTCTTCCGCTCAAACGTCCCTGACCGTCTACACATCCGCAAACCGGTGGTGCTTCAATGGAAGACAGATGCCAGGAACCGTGCTTGTCGTTGAAGACGAAGAAAAGCTCCGCCGCGTAATTGAGCTGCAGTTGGCCTCAGCCGGATTCGAAGTAAAACAGGCAGGCAGCGCCGAAGCCGGTCTCAAGCTTGCCGGCGACGTCGACCTGATCCTTACCGATCTGCGGCTGCCGGGCATTGATGGCCTGGAACTTCTTCAACGCCTGCGCGATCAGAACGCCCACACCCCGGTCATCGTCATGACCGCGTTCGGCACCGTCGAGAACGCCGTCGAAGCCATGAAGGCAGGGGCCGTCGACTTCATTCTGAAGCCGTTTTCGCTTGACCACCTGATGGCTGTCGTGAAGAAGGCGTTCGAAGTCCGCGCCCTCCGCGACGAGAACCGTGAACTGCGCGAGGCGCTCGAAGTCCGGTATCAATTCGAGAACATCATCGGCCGCAGCCCGGCTATGCAGGAAATTTTCGCTACGGTCTCCCGCGTGGCTCCAACCCGCGCGACTGTGCTGCTCGCAGGAGAAAGCGGCGTCGGCAAGGATATGATTGCGCGCGCCATCCATCACCATTCTCCGCGGCGCGACCGTCCGTTCGTGAAGATCAATTGCACTTCCATTCCCGAGAATTTGATGGAAAGCGAGCTTT
>JBDTTK010000060.1:0-11716 GCA_039930685.1 Bryobacteraceae bacterium
CGCTTGTTTTCCGTTCCCATGATCATGATCAGCGGTGTACCCTTGGCGAACGTCGTAAAGGCAAGTTTCGAGCCGTCAGGCGAGACGGAGGGCATGATGGTGAGGGACCTGTAGGACGTCATGGGCGCCTGATTCTTGCCGTCGTAGTCCATCGACCAGATCTCTTTGATTCCGGGGCCGCTGCGGTCAGAGACGAAGAAGACTTTGGATCCGACGAGACTGGTGCGTCCGAACTGCGCAAGGATGTCGGCAGCGAATTCACGGGCGACCTGGCGAGCGCCATTGTCGTCCAAGGTTCCGAAGTAGAGCTTGCCGATGACCTGCGCGCTGCCGGTGTCGGGTTGCGCCAAGTTGTAGAGCCAGCCGAAGAGCACCAGTTTGCCGTCCTGCACCGCGGTGTAGCCAAAGGCCAAGTAGTTAGCGGATACGGGTGCCTGCGACCAATCGGTAAGCCAGGGTCCGGCGGGGCGTCCGTTGACGGGCGGCTTGAAGTCCGTGGGCTGTTGTGGAACCTGAAGGGGATAGAAGCTCTTGGCGACCATCTTGAACTGCCCGGAAGACTGGACTTCGGTGAATAGAGTCTGGTTGAACGTACCCATGAAGCCTTGCGCCGCGCCGGCTCCGCGCATGTCGGTGATGGCGATGGCGGGGAGAGCTCCGCCGATGATCTGGCTGACGATGTCCGATTGCTGAGCGACCAGCGCAACGGCAACTGCTCCGAGGATTGCGACGGTAATTGAAAGATTACGCTTCATGAATGATCTACCTCTTTAGTTGAAACCAAATTTCCACCTTGGCGCTATCGCGTTCGAATGCGGGGGGCAACGGCGGGAGAGGACTGGAGTCCAGCACCGCGCGCTGCGTGGAGGCGTCCAAAGAGAAGGTGCCAGAGCCCTGGAGAACGCGAACGTTTCGGATGCTGCCATCCTTCATGATCTCGAATGTAACGATGCAGACCGGTGCTGTACGCAGGTTCGAATCGACGTCACTGGTCCGCCATTTCGACGCGATGATCTGGCGCATGCGCGCTTCGTATTCGCCGAAGCGGGTGCCGAGGGAACTGGCGGGTCCGGTGCCGACTCCGCCCGCACCGGGCGCTTGCGCGAACAGGGGCGATGCCATCCGCTGTCCCACGTCGGAGGTCAACTGGTTCGGCTTGACGTCGGTCTGGAATTTCTTCGGGACGGCGGGCGGCTGCGGTTTCGGCTTGATGTTGCTCTTGAGGTTCACCGTCTCGCGGTTTGGATCGGGCTCCGGCTCCGCCTCCTTCTCGATTGGCTTTGGCGGCGGTGTGGGAATGTCGGAATCGGTGTCGTTGGCGACGGGATTCTTGATCCCGCGGCTGGCAGCGAGGGGAATCTTGTTCACGACCTCGACGCCGATCGCACCGCCGCTGGCGTTGGGATCGCCGAACTTATCGCCGCTAGAAATCCACCAGGTGTAAAGCGCGAGCGATCCCGCGATGGCGACGTGGAAGACGAGCGAGCGCACAAACGCACCACGGAGCGAATCCTGTTGATCAAGGATGTCGGCGTGTTGCGTGCTCATCGACGCCGGCGTCCTTCGTCCGGTTGCGTCACGAGTTTGACGTCGAACTTGCCGTCGCCCAATTTGGCCACGACTTGCGCGAGCGCGTCCCAGATGGTGGCTTTGTCGGCGCGGACGTAGACGCCCTTGGCTTTGGGGAAGCGCTTGCGGATCTCGGGGACCAGCAGGTTTATATTTTCGACAGGCTTTTCGTTGAGATAGAACTCGCCGTCCTTGGACAGGCTGACGACGGGCAGGATTTCGGCCGTGTCTTTGACGCGATTAATCTTGGGCACGTCGACTTCGAGGCCGAACTCCATGACGTGCGCGGTCAGCATGAAGATGATCAGGAGAACGAGAACGACGTCGACGAGCGGGACGATGTTGATTTCGGACAGGGAACTGGTGCTGCCACGAAAGCGTCCGCCGCCGAAGCCGCGCCCGTGTCCGCCGCCATTACCTGTCGAGAACGCCATAATTCGTGCAGTCTTTCTTCGGGCGGGAGCCGCAAAGCGCTCCGCACCCTCTAGTCTAGATGCCTAGCGCTCGTAAACCCTTTCAACGAGGTTGATGAATTCGAGGCCGAAGTCTTCCATGCGCGCGCCGAACTCTTTGATGCTTTGGCCAAAGTAGTTATAAGCGATCGCTGCGGGGATGGCGGCTATCAGGCCCATGGCGGTGGCGACCAGGGCGTGCGCGATGCCGGGAGCGACAGTCCGCATGCTGGTGCTGCCTTCGAGGCCCAGGGCCTGAAAAGCGTCGATGATGCCGAATACCGTTCCGAGAAGACCGATGAACGGGGTGGTGGTGGCGACGGTCGCGAGCCAGTTCATGTTGCGTTCGAGCTTCGCGATTTCTTCGCTCATACCCAGTTGCAGGCTGCGCTCGACCGCAATCTTGCTAGTCAGCGCACCTCGGGCCGAGAACTGGCGGCTGACTTCGCTGAACCCGAAATCAAAGACAGTGACCAGCGGGGCGGTCTGGAACTGCTCGCTGGCAGCCGCGACGGCGTTCAGGTCGGCGGCTTTGCGGAAGGCGCGCAGGAACTTGCGGTTCGATTCGCGAGCGGAACGGAAGGCGCTCCATTTCGAGAAAACGATGGCCCAGGAAAGCAGGGAAAAGACAAGCAGGATGACCAAAACGGCCAGCGGAATGGGCTGGGAGGTCGAAACCAGTTCCCAGATATTGACGTCGAGCAGGGGTCCGTCGAAAAAAGGCCTCAAGACACCATTGTAAACAACGATGGGGCCGGAGCAATCCGCAAAACAACATTTTTGCCGAGAAATGTTGCGGATGCGCCCATCGGGGTCCGGCGCTAGGCCATCGCTTCGAGCGTTTGAGTGAGGCTCTCCCACTCGGAGAGCTTACCGTTCAGTTGTTCGCGCGCGGAATCCAGGGCTTCGCTGACGCGCCTGGTTTCCTCGACACTCTTGAAGTCGCCGAGTTCGCGTTCGTAGTCCGCGATCAGCGATTCGAGCCGGGCGATCTCCCGCTCAGCGGCGGCAGCCTGCTCCTCCATCTGTTTCAGCTTCATCGGATTGACGCGCTTCTTCTGATCGTTTGCGTGAGCGGCGATTGGTTCGGGAACCGGCGCGGGCGCGACGGCTTTGGCCTGGGCGGCGGCGAGTTGTTCGGGTCCGCCGGCCTTTCGCCAGACGTAATCCTCGTAGTTGCCGGGATAGTCGGTGACTTTGCCGTTCTCGACTTCGATGATGCGGGTGGCGAGTTTGTCGAGGAAGTATCGGTCGTGAGAGACGAAGACGACGGTGCCGTTGTATTCCTGGAGCGCGGTGAGCAGGACATCTTTGGCGCGCATGTCGAGGTGGTTGGTAGGTTCGTCGAGCAGCAGGAAGTTCGACGGCTGGAGCAGCATGCGGGCGAGGGCATACCGATTCCGTTCGCCGCCGGAGAGGACGCCGATGCGCTTGAAGACGTCGTCGTCCGAGAAGAGGAAACAGCCAAGAACGGTGCGGAGTTGGGTTTGGCTGGCGCGCGACGCGACGGTCCCGATATCGTCAAGCATGCGGGCGTTGGGGTCGAGTTCCTTGTACTGATCCTGCGCGAAGTAGTCCGGCTGGACGTTGTGACCGAGGGTGTACTCGCCGGAGGTAAGGGCCTCGGCTCCGGAGAGGAGCTTGATCATGGTCGACTTGCCGGCGCCATTGATGCCGACAAGGGCGATCCGGTCGCCGCGCTCGATCAGGAAATTGGCATCGCCGAAGACGAACTTCGCGCCATAGCTTTTCGAGACGTTCTTGAATTCCACGACGACGCGTCCGCTGGGTTTCGGCTGCGGAAACGTGAAATGGATGGTTTGCTCGTCGGGCGGAACCTCGATGCGCTCGATTTTGTCGAGTTCCTTGATTCGGCTCTGGACCTGCTTGGCCTTGGTAGCCTGCGCGCGAAAGCGGTTGATGAAGGCTTCGAGTTGTTCGATGCGCTCTCGCTGGTTCTTGTAGGCGGCTTCAAGCTGCTCGCGGCGTTCGGTTTTCTGGACGATGTACTTCTCGTAGTTGCCGGGGTAGAAGTACATCTTCTTGTTCCAGATTTCGACGATTCTCTTGACGGTGACGTCGAGGAAGTAGCGGTCGTGCGAAATCAGGACTACGGCGTTCGGATAATTGGCGAGGTATTGTTCGAGCCAGTTACGCGCTTCGAGGTCGAGGTGGTTGGTGGGCTCGTCGAGGAGCAGCATGTTGGGCTTCTCGAGAAGGAGCTTCGCGAGCGCGATGCGCATCTGCCAGCCGCCGGAGAACTCTTCCGTGCGCTTGGTCCATTCCTCTTTGCGGAATCCAAGTCCGTCGAGAACGCCGCCAACCTGGGCTTCGATGGCGTAGCCGTCGCGAGTGCGAAACTCACTGTCGAGTTGATGATGGCGATCCGCGACCTGAGCATATTCGGTGCTCTCCGGATCCAGCTCGGCCATCTGGTGGGTGAGCGTTTCCATCTCGCGCTCCATATCGCGGAGGTTGTCGAAGACCGACATGCATTCGGCGAAGACGCTTCGGCCGGAGAGCGACAGGCCGTCCTGCGGGAGGTAGCCGATGCTGATGCCCTTGGTGAAGGAGATGGAGCCGTAGTCGAGCGACTCGAGTCCGCCAATTACTTTGAGCAGCGTCGACTTACCGGTTCCGTTGGCGCCGACGAGTCCAGTGCGCTCCTTGGGAGTAATGAGCCAGTCGGCATCTTCAAACAGGATTTTGGGGCCGAAGCGTTTTCCGGCACCGGAGAGTTGAATCATTTCGCTTATAGCTGACGGCGCAAGGCGCGTCCGCCGCGCGCATCCGTCATCTTTCCGTTTTCCACTTCTATTTTTCCATTGGCCAGCACAAGATTGAATCCTTCGGTGCACTGGTGCGGGTTCTCGAACGCGGCTATGTCGACGATCTTCGCGGGATCGAACAGGCCGGGCGCGAGGACACAGGCATTCCGGATAAGGATGTCGAAGTCCGCCGCTTGCGCCAGAAGCGGCAGCAACAGAACGAGGAAGCGCATAGATTCTACCCGAGGAAAAATTTTAGCGAGCGCGAAATGTAATCGCGCATCTCGCCACGTTTGACGACGTCGTCAAGGAAGCCGTGCTTCAAGAGAAACTCGCTGCGCTGAAAGCCATCAGGCAGCTTTTGGCGTATGGTCTGCTCGATGACGCGCGGTCCGGCGAAACCGATGAGCGCGCCTGGCTCACCGATGTTGAGGTCGCCGAGCATGGCGAAGCTGGCGGTGACGCCGCCGGTAGTTGGATCCGTGAGGACGCTGATGTAGGGCACCGCCGCCTCATCGAGCTTCATCAACGCCGCGGAGATTTTGGCGAGTTGCATCAGGCTGACAGCGCCCTCCTGCATGCGAGCGCCGCCGGATGCGGACACGATGATGAGGGGCGAGTCTTCAGCAATTGAGCGTTCGACAGCGCGGGTGATTTTTTCGCCGACGACCGCGCCCATACTGCCGCCGATGAACTTCAGCTCCAGCGCGCAGATCTGGACGCGACGTCCCTGGAGTTTGCCGGCGCCGCAGATGATGGCGTCGGGTATTTCCGTTGCCTCCTGCATGGCCGCGAGGCGTTCCTTGTACGACTTGGAGTCGACAAAATCGAGCGGGTCCGTGGAGACGAGTCCGGCGTCGAACTCCTCGTAGGCGCCATCGTCGAACAGGATATCGAGGCGGGTACGTGCATCAATCCGAAAATGGAATTCGCATTTTGGGCAGACGTTAAGCGTCTCTTCCAGCGTTTTCCGCCAGATGATTTGACCGCAGCCGTCACACTTGAGCCAAAGTCCTTCTGTTATCAGGTTCTTCGGGTCGTCGGGATTCGGGCTGCTCAGTGCAGGCTTTTGCCGAGTAAACCAAGCCATGGGAGCAAGGCTTTAGGTTAGCACGCGCGGTCTTCGCTTCCTCTTCGCGAATCGCCTTTGTCTAGCGTGGATAGGGATGGCCGCGGAGGATCGTCAAGCCACGATAGATTTGTTCGGCGAGCATTACGCGAGCGAGTTCGTGGGGCCAAGTCATTTTGGAAAGGGAGAGCAGCAGATCGGCGCGAGGTTTCCAGGCAGGGGGCAAGCCGTCGTGGCCGCCGATGACGAAGACGAGGTCGCGCGCTTCGTCCTCAGCCTTGCCGATGAGCTTGGCGAATTCGTGGGAATCGAGCGGACGCCCCTCCGGGTCCAGAAGGATCTTCGAGGCGGTCGGATGCTTGGCCCACACGTCGAAGCGTTCCGGGTGGATTTCGCGGATTTCGCATTTCAGGTAGCGCTGGGCACGCTTGAAATACTCATTGGCCGCGCCGTTAAGGTGCGGATCGCGAGTCTTGCCGATGAAATAGACGTAGGCTTTCACGAGAGCTAGGGCGAACCGTATTGATGGCGGAGAACGTTCTTCTGAACTTTTCCGGTTCCGCCTTTTGGAAGCGAGTCGACGAAGACCACCGAAGTGGGGCACTTGAAGTGGGTCATGGAGGCGCGGCACCACTCAATGAGGGCTTCTTCAGACAGCGTGGAGTCGTCGCGTCGAGTGATGACGGCGCGGATGGTTTCACCCCACTTCGGGTGCGGCACTCCGATGACGGCGGCTTCGAGGACGTCGGGGTGCGCCATCAACGAGGATTCGACATCCGGCGAGTAGACGTTTTCACCACCCGGTTTGATCATGTCCTTCTTGCGATCGAGGATGTACAGAAAGCCTTCTTCGTCGAACGAGCCGGCGTCGCCGGTGTGCAGCCAGCCGCCGCGGAGGATCTCCTGATTGATCTCCGGGCGATTCCAGTAGCCCACCATGATATTGGCGCCGCGCGCGATGATTTCGCCCACTTCGAAAACGGGAACGTCGCAGTCGTTCTCGTCGACGACGCGAACCTCCACGCCGAACGCTGGGCGGCCGGCCGATTTGACAGGCGCGAAAGCACGATCGGTGTCTTCGAGCTTGTGATCTTCGTGGAGAAGGACGGTCAGCAGCGGACTGGCCTCGGTGAGTCCGTAGCCCTGGGCGAACTTGCACGGAATGCACTCCATCGCCTTTTCGAGGAGGGGCAGTGGCATCGGAGAGGCGCCGTAGAGCAGGTACCGCAAGGTCGAAAGATTGTAGCGGCCAAAATTCGCGTGGTTCACCACCATGTTGACCATGGTGGGAACCAACACCGTATTCGTCACGCCGCAGTCCTCAATGAGGCGCAATGTCTCTTCGGGATCGAACGTGGCGAGAAAGATGTGAGTAGCGCCGACCGCCGAAAGTGCATGGAGCGAGCTGATGTCGGCGGCGTGGAACATGGGTGCGGCGTGAAGCCAAACGGCGCCGGGCTCGAACCTGAGCGCGTCCATGCCGTTGATGGTGTTGGCATAGAGGTTCCGGTGCGTGAGCATGACGCCCTTGGGCCCACCGGTGGTTCCGCTGGTGTAGAAGAGCCCAGCGAGATCGTCCTCGGCGGGTTCCGACCAGGAGTCGAACGCGGGATCGGCGAGCGAAACGCCTTCTTCGTAGGGCGTCATTCCAAGGGGACATGGCCCGGTTCCTGTGAACACGATAGTTTCGAGAAGCGGCGCGGCGGCTCGAATCTCAGGAACCATTGGAGCGAACTTGTCATCGACGACGAGAACGCGCGAGCCGGAGTCGTTGATCGAAAAGGCGATGTCAGCGATGTTCCAACGCGTGTTCAGCGGAACGATGACGGCGCCGGCAACGAGCGTTGAGTAGTAGAGTTCCAGGTATTCGGGAGAATTCAGAAGCAGAACCGAAATCCGATCGTCCTTCGCGAGTCCCAGTCCGCGGAGCGTGGCTGCGGATTGATGCACGCGGCGCCAAAACTGGCGGTAGGTCACGGTCCGGTCTCGATCGCGGACGGCCACGTTGTGCGGATACGTCCGGCAGCCGCGCCGCAGGCAGTAGAGGAGATTCATGCTTACTTTCCCAATATTTCCTGATTGTGGGCGCCGAGCGCGGGAGCAGGAAGCCCGGCTTGGCCGGGTGTGTCGCTGAGGCGAGGGACGACAGCCGACGTCGACGCTTCCGCAATCGTGCGAACCGGAGTGAGGCAGCAGTCCTTCTCGCCGAGTAAGGCAAACCACTCCTCCGCGGGCCGCGTTGCAATGATGCCGGCGAGTTCTGCTTTCATTGCCGAGCGCCGCGGCTCGGGCGCGAAGTGGTCCGCGATGAGGTGGGGGCAGCCGAGTCCGTTGCAGAGGTTTTGCCAAAACTTGGACTCCAGCGCGCCGACGGATACGTACCGGCCGTCCGCCGCGAGGTAGACGTTGTAGCAGGCAAACGCGCCGCATAGCATCTCAGCGCCCCGCTTGGGCACGACGCCGGTCGCGTCGACCATACCGCGAATCACGGGGAGAAGCGCAGCCGCGCCATCGGTCATAGAGATGTCGACGCGCTGCCCAAGGCCGGTCCTTTCGCGGGCAGCCAGTGCGAGAAGTATGCCGATGACGGCTTGCATGGATCCACCAGCTAGGTCGGCTAGTTGCACGCCGGGAATCACCGGGGGACCGCCAGCGACGCCAATCTGGTCCAGGACGCCGGCCAGCGAGAGGTAGTTAATGTCGTGTCCGGCGAGATTGGCAAAGGGGCCGTCGGGTCCATAGCCAGTGAGGGCGACGTAAATCAGCCGGGGATTCGACGCGCGGAACGTTTCATAACCGAGGCCCAAGCGCTCCATGACACCGGGGCGGAAGCCTTCGATCACGATGTCGGCCCGCGCCAGGAGGCCCAGAAGGGAGTCTTTGTCCGCGGCGGATTTCAGATCGAGAGTGATGCTCTTCTTGCCGCGATTGGTTTCCTCGAAGGTGGTCGGGCCGAGTTGGCGGGCGTAGTCTCCTGTGCCCGGCTGTTCGATTTTTATGACCTCTGCGCCGAAGTTCGCGAGCCATTGGGTCGCCACAGCTCCAGGCAGCAAACGGGTGAGATCGAGGACGACGACTCCTTCGAGAGCGTGCATGGATTCCTTATCCGCGGGTTTTGACCATGAGCCGATCGAGAAAGACGAGCACGGGTTCGTCACGTTGATTGAGTACGGTGGTCTCGAAGCCAACGACGCCGCGATCTTCCTTCAGTCGTAAGTCCAGCACTTTCTTCGTAACCGTGATGGTGTCGCCGATAAATACGGGCTGCAGGAACCGAAGCTTGTCGATTCCGTAGAAGGCGACGATGGTTTCCTGGTCGGGTTCGGCCTGGACCATCAACCCGCTGGCAATGCTGAGAGTGAGCAGTCCGTGGGCGATCCGGCGGCCGAACGGTCCGTTCTTGGCGTATTCCTCACTGACATGCAGTTCGACGAAGTCGCCCGAGAGGCCGGCGAAGTTAACGATGTCCGCCTCGGTGATGGTGCGGGTGCGGGTTTTGCTCACGCCGCCGACCGCGTAGTCTTCAAAATACAAGCGAGTGACGCTCCTTTCGGGATGCTTGGAGAATATATCAGAACGGGCCATCTCGTTTCGATTTCCAGTGTCGCGTGGCGCCCAAGAGCGACCGGCTTGGAGCGTCTTATATACTCAAATTTCTATGCGCAAAAAAGTAACCGTTGTCGGTGGCGGCAATGTCGGCGCGAGTTGCGCCTTGAACATTGCCCATAAGGAATTGGCGGACGTCGTGCTGGTTGACATCGTCGAAGGCGTGCCGCAGGGCAAGGGCCTGGACATGCTGCAGTCGGGTCCGATTGAAGGATACGACGTGAACGTCACGGGCGCGAACGACTACGCCCCCACCGCGGATTCCGATGTGGTGGTGATCACGGCCGGCTTCCCTCGAAAGCCCGGCATGAGCCGCGACGATTTGCTGTTCGCCAACTACGAGATCGTGAAGAGTGCGACGGAGCAGGTGGCGAAGTATTCGCCGAACGCGATCATCGTGCTGGTAACGAATCCGTTGGACGCGATGTGCTGGGTGGCGCAGCAGGTGTCCGGTTTTCCGCGCAATCGCGTCATCGGAATGGCGGGCGTGCTGGATACGGCGCGGTTCCGGACGTTCATCGCGCAGGAGTTGCAGGTTTCGGTGGAGAACGTGACGGCGGTCGTTTTGGGCGGGCATGGCGACACAATGGTGCCGGTGGTCCGGCTGAGCAGCGTGTCGGGGATTCCGCTGTCGGAACTGATGAGCAAGGAAACGCTCGACAAGCTCGTGGATCGCACCCGAAACGGCGGCGCCGAGATCGTAAAGTTCCTTAAGACGGGCAGCGCGTACTATGCTCCGTCGGCTGCGGCCGTCGAGATGGTCGAGTCCATTTTGAAGGACAAGAAGAAAGTGTTGCCGTGCGCGGCGCTGCTTGAGGGCGAATACGGCTACAAGGACATCTTCGTAGGCGTTCCGGTGAAGCTCGGCTCGGGTGGAATCGAGAAAGTTTACGAAATTGCTCTGCAGGATGACGAGAAAGCGATGTTAGCCAAGAGCGCGGCGGCGGTCCAGGAGTTGATCGACGTGCTTAAACAGAAGATGGGATAACCTCTCCACGATGAAGCTGGGGGCTTAGTGGAAGCCTCCGCAATGCACCCTCGTTTGGCGCAGGAAAAAGAGCAAGGTTGACGACGAATTCTAAACCTCAAAAGCCGGGGATCGATCCGGCGCACGCGAAGTTCCGCCTGATTCTCAAGCCATCGAAGATTCACCGATGGGGTGTCTATGCGGGCGAGCAGATCCCCAAGGGGCGAAAAGTTATCGAGTACACCGGCGAACGTATCAGCCGCCGCGAGACTAAGCGCCGCGCTGAAACGGCAGAATTCAACTACCTGTTCACCGTGGACTCCTATTGGACCATCGACGGAAGCGCCGGAGGCAGTGGCGCAGAGTTTATCAACCACTCGTGCGACCCGAATATCTTCGCCCGCGTGGTGAGGGGCCACATCCTTTATCTATCAAAGCGGGACATTCGCGTCGGCGAAGAGCTTACGGTCGACTATCACTTCCCAAAGGAAGACGAGCACGTTCCGTGCGCGTGCGGCGCCAAGATTTGCCGCGGAACAATCAATCTTAAGTAGCCGTCTCTCAAACAGCCTCTTAGGCTTCGAGCCCCATCTGCGTCAGGCGGTAGCGTAGTGCATTCCGCGTGAGCCCCAGGAGGCGCGCCGCCTGGCTCTTGTTGCCGTTCGCGCGCTTCAGCGCTTCGCGGATCAGTTCCTGCTCATATTGATCGAGCGTCATTCCGGCGGGGAGAAAGCCGTCCCCGCCGCCGATCGATTTGGATCGCGCGTCGGTATCGATTTTGATATCCGCCGCTTCGAGTTGCTCGCCGTTTGCAAGCACCATGCTGCGCTCGATTACGTTGGCGAGTTCGCGGACATTGCCCGGCCAGTGGTACGCGAGAAGGCGATCCATCGCGGCGTCGGAAAGATTTGTGATTGACACGCCCAGTTCGGGTCCGAGCTTGCGGACAAAGTGGACTGCGAGGAACGGGATGTCTTCTTTCCTTTCCCGAAGTGGCGGGATGTTCATCGGTACGACGTTGAGACGGTAGTACAGATCTTCTCGGAACGTACCCTGTTCGAGTGCGGCGCGTAGATCGACGTTGGTCGCAGCCACGACGCGCACGTCGATTTGCTTGGTCTTGTTGCTGCCCAGCCGCTCCAGCTCTCGATCCTGCAGGATCCGGAGAAGCTTTACTTGAATGGACGGCGGCACGTCGCCGATCTCGTCGAGGAATACGGTGCCGGTATCAGCCTGCTCGAACTTCCCGGGTTTGGCGACGTTCGCTCCTGTGAATGCACCCTTC
>JBDTTK010000061.1:0-11602 GCA_039930685.1 Bryobacteraceae bacterium
TGATTGTCCCTCAGCTTGTCCACATCAAATACGGATGGTTGCGGCGATGCGATCCGCCGCTTGCTCCAGGCGTTCTTGAGAGCGTTGGGCTTCGACGAGCTGCTCCTGTGTGCGCAGCTTCCACCCGAACCAGCCAAGGGCGGAGACCGAGACGAGGGCGAGCACGAACAATGCGAGAAGCAAAGTCCTCGGCGGTCTGAGCCACTGTCGAAGTGGCGTCATATCTACCCCGATTGTACACGCGCTGATTCGCGGCGGAGTGCGGATTGCGTCAGATTGCAGTCAGATTTGGCCGACACGAGCTTCGCGTGAGAAATCAGGGTCTACGCTGGAGCAGATCCTTCAGCTCGTCGAAGAACGCTTCCACATCTTGGAAGTCGCGGTATACCGACGCGAACCGGACATACGCGATCTTGTCCAGGTTCTTGAGGCTTTCCATAAGCATCTCGCCGACTTCCGTAGTCGTGACTTCGCGTTCCTGGCTTTCGATGACCTTCGACTCGATATCGTCGACGATGCCCGCCAGCTTGCCCATTGCCACCGGCCGCTTTTCGCACGCCTTCAGCAAACCTTCGAGGACCTTCTGCCGGTCGAACTTCTCGCGTCGTCCATCCCGCTTGACCACCATGAACGGAATCTCGTCGCTCCGCTCATAGGTTGTGAACCGGCGTTCGCATTTAAGGCACTCCCGCCGCCTGCGGATGGAGTCGCCTTCCTTGCTTTCGCGCGAGTCGATCACGCGGTCCTGACGATGATTGCAAAAGGGGCAGCGCATAGAGAGGGCCTAGACTCCGCCTTCCGCAGCGGTCTCCTTGCTGATCTCCCGAAGGTTTCCGAAGCGGATTCCTTCGTGGAGCGCGAGGCCGAGTCCGAAGGGTACGATCACGACAAAAGAAGTTGCCCAAATCACGACGGCGAGTCCCGACGACACTTCGAGGCCGAGGCCGAAGAGTTCGGTCAGAACGACGACAGCGGCGATCTGCATCCCGCCTCCAATGCCGGGAATCTGGACCGCACTCCCAAAGGAGACAAAACCCATGAACACAAGAATATCGTTCCAACCAAGTTCGGCGGTAGCCGGAAATGCCCGAAAGACCGCATAAAAGCTTGCCGCCACCAAAGTCCACTCGACAAAGGTGTAAGCCAGCAGACGCAGGGCGAACGCGTTGTCGCGCGTCGACCCCATTCCCGCCGAAAACGAAGCCACCAGCTTGCGGATTCGTTCCAACACGCGGGGCGGCAGAAACGAAAGCGCCTCCATGAGCCGTTCCTGCGCGGAATCCGTGAAATGCCGAAAGGCGATTAGAATCACCAGCGCGACCAATGCCGCGCCCGCCGCGATCCATCCCCCAGCGTCCAGAACCCAGCGCAGCCCGGGATTATTCGGCGCGGCGGTTTTGGAGACTCGGGTTAAGGCCGCGCCGAAGATCAGGAGAACCATCAGGAGATCGAAGATTCGTTCGATCAGCCACACCGCCATTTGAGAAGAAAATGTCAGTTTTTCTTTTTTAGCAATAAGATACGGACGAACCAGCTCGCCCGCCCGGCCGAAGAGCACGATGGCGGTGAATCCGATTGCGGTAGCCTTAAAGATGTACCAGATGCTCGCTGCCGGGCACATCGGCCGAATCATGACTTCCCACCTCAGCGCCCTTCCAAGGTAGGTCAGGAGGATCAGGCCGAGGGCGGCAGTCATCCAGCGCCAGTCAAGCCCTCTAAGCGTTGAAAAGAATACATCCCATTGAAAAGAAGCGGCTTCCTTGCGAAGAAACCAGGCGGCAGCGCCGAGAGTAGCGATCAAGAAGAGTCCGACCCAATGCTTGCGGGTGAACCCGCCCGCCGAGACGGATTCGGGCGAGTTTCGAGAGTTTTTGTCGGCGATAGATCCCCCTAGAGCCCGGAAACAGCGCTGCTTACCGGCATCGTGGTGGTTCTTGCCGAAAGATTTCGCCCAGACCAATCGAGTGCGGCTAGAATGAAATGCGAACTTCTCATGACTTTTCCTCGTTATAGAGAGTGTACGGCGATGCGGAGTCCCAAGTGGCCGCATTGCAAACGAGGAAATTCATGGCTGCATCCGCTACAGTTGGTCAGGTTATCACGGCAACGCCCCAGACGGGCGGTTTCAGCGCCGGATATGTGGCGGCTGGGTGGATTTCGACTTGGTCACCGGGGAAACGGGGAAATGCCTTGGACGCAGACGCCCAGTTAGTGGATCGTTGCCTGAGCGGCGACGAAACCGCTTGGGAAGATCTGGTAAAGGGACACACGCGGCGAGTGTACTCGATTTGCTATCGCTTTACAGGAAGCGACAGCGAGGCGCAGGATCTCACGCAGGAAGTGTTCCTACGAATTTTTCGGAGCCTCAAGACCTTTCGGTCGGGGGAAGGCTCGTTTTCCGTCTGGCTCACGAGGCTCAGCCGGAATCTGCTGATCGACCACTATCGCCGATCGCGGCTCGACCGCGCCACGGACTCGATCGAAGATCAGTTGCCGATGCTCGAAGAAAAGACCTCCATGTCGAGCCGCACTGATGGACTGGTGGCGGGCAGGGAGGCAAGTGAGATTCTCCAGGCGGCGCTGCAAAAGCTCTCGCCTGAATTACGCGAGACGGTCATCTTGCGCGACCTCGAAGAGTTAGAATACCGGGAGATTGCGCAGGCACTGGGAATACCCGAAGGAACCGTGAAATCGCGCCTCAATCGTGGGCGCGCGGAGTTGGCTCGAATCTTGAGGAGGCAGAAGGTCGCTGTTTAAAGCGGCGTACTGAATGCCTATGGATCGTATGAATTGCGCAGAATTCGACAATCTGCTTTGCGACTACGTGGATCAAACCCTCCACGGCGAGCAGAAGTCCGCCTGCGCCCAGCACATCGCTGAATGCGCGGAATGCGCCGAACTGGCCAAGGATTGCCTGGCGGCAGCGGGGTTCCTCGAACGCGTTGCAGCCGTCGAACCGCCGCCGGAATTGGTTACACGCATCCTCTTCGATGTCACCAGCGGCCGCGCCACGGCGCAGTTCAAGCAGTCGCCCGTCCGGAGATTGTTCGGCCGATGGCTGGAGCCGATTTTGCAGCCGCGCTTTGCGATGGGCATGGCGATGACGGTGCTCAGTTTCGCAATGCTCGGCCGGTTTTCAGGAATTCAGGTCCGGCAGCTGAAGCCATCGGATCTCGATCCGGTGAAGGTCTGGGGCGCGCTGGACGATAAAGCCCATCGGACTTGGGAACGCGGCGTGAAGTATTACGAGAGCCTGAAACTGGTGTACGACATTCAGACCCGGTTGAAGGACTGGGGCGACCAGGCCGAGGCCGATCGAAATGCGGCAAAGAATCAGCCCGGCAGCGGAACCCAGAAGTAGCAAATAGGCAATTAGACTGGCTGTCCATTTAGGGCGCGTCATCGGGCGCGTTCCGATCTGAGTCGGCATTGCAGTGAGCGGAAGGGGAATCAGAAGATGAGTGCGGAGACTATCACCGGCTATTGCCGGGCATGCGGCAAGCCACTGGATGAGGCTAGCGTGCGATCGTTTCAGGGGACCTTGTATTGCGCCGAACATGTTCCGGCCGCGCCGGGCGTTTCGTCCGCAGCCGCGAATTTCGATCCGGCAAATCCTTATACGACTCCGCCGCTGCCTCCGCTCCATGCCGTCCGGCCGAACCCTGCGGTTTCCCCCGGACTCGCGTTCATTCTCGGCATGATCCCCGGCGTCGGCGCCATCTACAACGGCCAGTACGCCAAAGGCCTCATGCACGTCGTGATCTTTGGACTCCTGATCAGCGTCATCGAACACGCCCACGGATTTGAGCCGTTCATCGGCTTGATGATCGCCGGCTTCTGGTTCTACATGTGCTTCGAGGCATACCATACCGCGAAACGGCGTCAGCTTGGATACGCCGTCGACGAGTTCTCCAGCCTGATTCCCATGAAATCGAACGGAGCAGGCACCCTGTTCGCGCCCATCGTTCTCGTGGTGGCCGGCGTGACAATCCTGTTGAACAATTTGAATCTGCTGGATATCGGGCAGGTCCTGCGTTTCTGGCCTCTGGCGTTGATCGCCCTCGGCGGCCTGATGCTCTATTCCCGCATCAGCGGTTCCCGTGACGACGACGGCGGAGGTGTGAAATGACCAGCACCGGCGCTCTTTTACGCGCATGCCGCGGACCTATCGTATTGATCACTCTCGGAACGCTGACCGCGATCGACACGTTCGGCCAATACAGCCTTACGCGCACTTGGCCAATTATCCTGATCGTGTTCGGTCTGCTGAAGCTCGCCGAGAAGGCAGCCGAAACTCGGGGGGGCAATGAACCGTATCCGCCGTCTTCCGCCGCCTACGCCGGCGCACCGCAGACGTACGAGTCGCCGGCCCCTGGCGCGTACTCCTCTTCGGCGTCGTACGTGCCTCCCAGTCAGCCGCTACCGCACGTAGACACGCCGCCTGTGGTTGAGCACGAGCATCCGCGGCAAACGGAAGACCAGTAGGAATCGAGGCACAAACACCATGAAACGCTCTTCTCTGGTCGCACCCCTGGTCCTAATCGGCATCGGCGCGTTGTTCCTTGCCCGGAACTTCTATCAGGACCTGCCGATGCTCGATTGGCTGGCGCGGTATTGGCCGTTCGTTCTGATCGGTTGGGGCGCCATCCGCCTGGTCGAGATCTTCGCCTGGTCTGCTTCGAATAAGCCGCTTCCCGACCGTGGAATCTCCGGCGGCGAATGGGTTCTGATCGTGTTCCTTACCCTGTTTGGCTATGGCCTCCTGGCCACCCGCCAAGCCGAAGGATGGTGGCGCAACGGCCGCGTGCGGATCGGCGGACTCGAGATGTTCGGCGAGAACTACGAGTATCCGCTAGGTGGCGAACTCAAGTCCGGCAAGACTCCGGTCGTCGTGATCGAAAGCTTTCGCGGCAACGCCCGCATTACCGGCGCCGATGTCGATACCGTAAAGGTCACCGGACGCAAGTCGGTCCGCAGCCTGGAGCAGAAAGACGCCGACAAGGCGGATAAGGATACCCCTCTCGAGGTCATCCTGGAAGGCGGCCGCGTAATCATCCGGCCGAACCAGGAACGCAGCGGTAACGCGCGAATCTCCGCGGAATTCGACATCATCGTTCCCAAGGGATCCTCCGTCGAGGCCCGCGGACGGCGCGGCGATTTCGATATCAGCGGCATCGACGGCGGGGTCGATATCTCGAGCGACAACGCCGGAGTGCGTCTCTCGGGTATCGGCGGCTCCGTCAAGATCGACACGCGAAACAGCGACATCATCCGCGCCACCAATGTGAAGGGCGAAGTGGAAGTCCGTGGCCGGGGCAGCGATCTCGAACTCGAGAACATCGGCGGAGCTGTGATCATCGGTTCGGATCTCCGCGGCACCATCCAGTTCCGCGGACTGGCAAAGCCCCTGCGCTTTGAGAGTTCTCAAACAACGCTCGCCGTCGAGAAAATTCCCGGACTCGTCCGCATGGAACTCGGCGAGTTGCATGCGTCCGACATCGTCGGGCCGATTCGGCTCACCTCGCGCACCAAGGACGTGCAGATCTCGAACTTCACGCAGTCTCTCGAAATTTCGATCGATCGCGGGGATATCGAGGTCCGCCCGGCGCGGACGCCGCTCGGCAAGATCGACGTCCATACCCGCAGCGGCGATATTGACTTCGCCGCGCCCGCGGCAGCCAAGTTCCAGATGAACGCCGAAACGAACCGCGGCGAACTCACCAACGACTACGGGTCGCCGCTCAAGATCGACAACACCGATCATGGCGGAGTCATCAAGGGCGCGGTCGGCGCCGGTCCGGATATTACGCTAACCACCGGCCGCGGAGCCATCACGATTCGCAAATCAACCGGCGAGGAAGCCACGTCCAGCACGACCAAGGTCTTCCCCCGTCTGCCGGAGGCTCCGCTCCCCCCCAAGGCGCCGGTCGCGCCGATGAAGCCGCTGGAGCAGTTCTAGCAGAGCGAGTTAGCGCGGACCGCCCACCAGCATCACGCGCACGTCCATGACGTTCGTGCCGGTGGGGCCGGTCTTGACCAGTCCGCCGTATTTTGCGAAGTAGCGGTAGGAATCGTTCCTAGCCAAGTACCCTGCGGCAGAGTCGTTCACGCCGGATGCAATCGCACCCGCCGCATCGGTGGGCCCATCGGAGCCGTCCGTGCCCGCGCTGAGAACTACCGTGTCCGCCTGGCCGCCCAGCGCGATCCCAGCCGCCAGGACGAACTCCTGATTCCGCCCGCCCTTTCCCGGTCCTCGAATGGTAACGGTGGTCTCGCCGCCTGACAGCACGCAGGCCGGCACCGGGACAGGATGCCCGGTCGCACGAATCTCCTTCGCGATCCCGGCGTGCACGATCGCGACCTCACGCGCCTCGCCCTCAATCTGAGACGACAACAGGATCGTGTTGTATCCCAGCGTCCGCGCCTTCTCCGACGCGGCGGCCATCGCCAGCCGGTTGCTGCCGACGATACGGTTCGTCGTGTTGCCAAGGCGCTTCGGTGTCTCCACGAGGCCCTTGGCCGGCAGCCGGATCGAATACTTGCGCGCCACGGCTCGCGCGTCCGCGATCGTCGACTGATCCGGCACCGTCGGGCCGGATCCGATGATGTCCAGGTTGTCGCCGACGACATCCGATAAGATCAGTCCCAATACGGTCGCGGGCGCCGCCAGCTTCGCGAGTTGTCCACCCTTCAGGATCGACAGATGCTTGCGGACCGTGTTCATCTCGTGGATCGTCGCGCCCCGGGCGAGCAACTCCTGCGTGATCCGCCGCTTTTCGCCGAGTGGAATGGCCGGGGCGGGCAAAAGCGCCGAAGCTCCGCCGGAGATCAATACCAGCACTAAATCGGCCGCCTGCGCGCCCGCCACAATTTCCGTAATCGCCCGGGCCGCCCGAACGCCCCGCTCGTCCGGAACCGGATGGCCGGTGACCGCGAACTCGATCCGCCGGCTTGAGAAGCCCGGCGCTTCCTTCACCGCCACGAACCCTTTTGAAATTCGTTTGCCGAGAACCGATTCCGCCGCGCGCGCCATCGTCGCCCCGGCTTTTCCGGCGCCGACGACGAGAATTCGATGAAACCGGTCGAGTCCCTTCTCTTGCTGCAGCGCGGCGCGGACGGCGGCCTGTGGGTCCGCCGCTCGGAGGGCGGCACGAAAGATGGCCAGCGCGTCGCGGCGAAGATTCATGGGCGTGGTCAGGAGAATAACGGCAGCGCGAGAATCTGCGCCAGCGGATCGGCCGCTCCGCTGGCATCGACGCGGAAATCGGCCTGCGTATAGCTGATCCGGCGGGACTCGTACAAATGCTCCAGCCGCTTCGGATCGCGTGCCAGCGGCCGGTCAACCGGGTCATTCATTAACCGCATTCGAATCTCGTCGAGCGGGCAATCCAGCCAGATCGTAATGCCGTTCTCGTTCATCAAACCGATGTTTTCATCCTCGGTAAACGCGCCGCCGCCGAGTGCGAGCACCGACGGCCGGCCGCTCTGAATGGCCCGGATTCTTTGGTTGAGCGCAGTGGATTCGATCCGGCGAAACTCCGCCTCGCCCAGTGTGTCGAAGATCTCGGCAATCGTCGTCTTCCGTTCCGCTTCGATCTCGGCGTCGAGGTCGAAGAAGCTCCAGCCAAGTTCATCAGCGAGCCGCACACCGATCGTGGACTTCCCGCTGGCCATGAACCCGACGAGATAGATGCCCGGTGTTCGTTTAAGTTTGAGGATCATGCGGCGTCCTTCGCTGCATCCATTTTCGAATTGATTCGGGCCAGTTGGGAATGGACCAGGGAAGGGAACATCCGCTCCATCGCGACCAGCGCCCATCCAAGCCGTGGCGCGAGGACCGTGCGGGCGTTCCGCTCGACTCCACGAACGACGGCCTCCGCACATTCATCGACCGGGATCGCGAACCGCTTTCCGCCCGCAATCGCAGCCGGGGGTTGCCCGGCAAGCGCGTGTGCCTGAAATCGCGTCTTCACGTAGCCGGGGCACACCAGCATCGCGCGGATCTGGTGCGGCTGCAACTCCATACGAAGGCCCTCCGTCAGAGCGCCAAGTGCAAACTTAGTCGTCGAATACAGTGTCAGCCAAGGCAGTACGACTTTGCCTGCGATGGACCCGACGTTCACAATCGTACCCCGCGCGCCATCTGTTACGGGCTGCGTCTTCATCTGCGCCGCGGCGAGTTGCGCCAGTTCGAGCGGCGCGAAGAAATTCAATTCGAACATCCGCCGGACGTCTTCGATCGGTGCCGCATGGGCGGGCGCGTACATTCCGACACCGGCATTGTTGATCAAAACGTCGATCCGGCCGAAACGCGCCAGGGTGCGCTCGACGGCCAACTGTCTCGCGCCGGACTCCAGCAGATCGGCCGCGGTCAACTCCGCATCGGCGAGCCCCAAGGCTTCGAGCTTCTCCTGAGATCGCGATACCAGCGACAGGCGCGCGCCGCGGCGCGCGAAAGCGGCTGCGCAAGCTGCTCCAATGCCCTCCGACGCGCCTGTGATTAGGACGACGCTATTTTGGATGCGCATGAAGCGTGAATCAGCATGAATGGACGCGAAGCGACCGCTGTGGGCCTGAGTTGCCCCTCCGAGCCGCGAAAACAGATAATCGTACCATGCAGGACGGTCTGTTACCGCTGTTTCCGTTGAATCTGGTCCTGCTTCCAAAGGCCACGCTACCCCTGCACATCTTCGAGGACCGGTACAAAGAGATGATCGGCGGAGTGGTTGAGAATCAGCAGGAGTTCGGGATCGTGCTGGCCGGCGACGGCGGCGTTGTAAACACCGGCTGCACCGCCACGGTGGATCGCGTCGTCGAACAATACCCGGACGGCCGGATGGACATCATCGTCAAGGGACAGCGCCGCTTTGAACTGTTGCTACTCAACGACCAGAAGCCGTATCTGCGGGGCGCCGTCGAATTCTTCGAGGATATCCAGCCGGAGGATCCGCCGTCGCCCCAGGTCCTTGCCCGGGTGATTCGCGCCTACGAGGACTGGCAGGAATTTGACCGCACCCGGGCCGAACGCGAAACGCCGGATCATGCGCCGGAACTGAATGACCCGCTTCTTAGCTTTCAGATCGCGCGTACCGTGCCTGACCTGACGTTCCGCCAGATGCTGCTTTCAACCCGCAGCGAAGCCGAACGGCTGAAGCAGATCGCGGAGTTCCTGCCAGGCTTCCTCGCCAAGCAGCGCCTGGTTGCGCACATCAAAGAGGTCGCCCCCAAAAACGGACATGGCAAGAGGCACGTCGACGAATAGCGCCATGCGAACCCGGCAGCACCTCCTCATCGACGCCGACGACACCCTTTGGGAAAACAACATCTACTTCGAAGAGGCATTCGACGAGTTCGTCGAGTTCCTAGCTCACTCCTCGCTGACTCCCGAAGAGATTCGCGAAGTCCTCAACGAGATGGAAACTGCAAACGCGAAGATCCATGGCTATGGCTCCATGAATTTCGGCCGCAATCTTCAGCAGTGCTATCAGCACCTCGCCGAACGGCATATCGCGGCGGACGACCTCGCTCGCGTCATGGGGTTCGCCGAGCGCATCCTCTCACAGCCCCTGGAATTGATTGACGGTGTCGAGAACACGCTGGCAACCCTCGCCGGACGGCACGAATTGACGTTATTTACAAAAGGGAACCCCGACGAACAGCGCCTCAAGATCGATCGCTCCGGGCTCGGCTCCTACTTTTCGCACGCCGCCATCGTCAAGGAGAAAGACGTTGCCACGTATCGCGGCATCATCGCCGAACACGCGATCGTCCCCGAAGACGGATGGATGATCGGCAACTCTCCGAAGTCCGACATCAACCCGGCGCTCGAAGCCGGACTGGGAGCCGTCTATGTGCCGCACGCCCGAACCTGGGTCCTGGAACGCACCGAACTCCGCCGCGATTTTCCGCGGCTGAAGGAAGTCGAGCGGTTCACCGACCTCGTCGCCGTGTTCTAAGCGATCCCCGAAAAGCCTCAAGTTTTACCATCGTTCGCCGATAAGCGGAATTGAGATGATCCAATTCGACGCTCCATTGCAAGGAATCCACGCGGCCGAAACCACCCTGAACAAAGCGGCCGCACGCATCGCCGGAATTGGAAATCCGCAAGATCAGGTGGACCTTAGCGCCGAAACCCTTGCGCTTCTTTCGGCGAAGTATGCGGTGAGCGCGAACGTCGCGGTGGCCCACACTATGGATGAGGTCACGAAGAACCTGTTGGATGTTCTTGGCTAGATAGAAGGCCGCGCGGCGGTCTCGCGTCTGCGGAAGCGACGGTCTAAGGGCGCGTCGGCGTAGTCGGTGTAGTCGGCGCACCCTGCCCGCCGCCAAACGAGAATCCGTTATTGTTTGACCCAGTTCCCGTCGTGTTGTTCCGGCCGGTACCCTGATTGCTCCCCGGACGCCCCAACGGATTGTTGTTCTGGTTCGCTCCGCCCTGGTTCTGCTGCCCCAGCAGTTCCTTGAGATCGAAAACAAACTCCCACTCCTGATACTTCTTGTGCTCTTTGTAGAGCTTGATGCCGGTGCCCTTGTAGGTGCTCGCGAATCCCGCGAGTCCGCCCGCACCGAACTGGCTCGGCGCGTTCGCGGTAGGCTGCGTCGGATTCTGCCTTGGCGTTGTGATGATCTGATTGATCAGATTTAGCGCCGGGTTTGGCGGCGTGTTGCCTCCCGCCCCGAACGTGCCCGGCGGTGGACTGCCCGGCTGCGCTACGGGTTGTGGGAACGCACCGGGCTGGAAGGGCGAAATGCCCCCGGCCTGCGGATTGCCTGGTGTGCCCAGGTAGCCGACTGGCTGTCCGGGCGCCCCCGGGAACCCCGTCGGAACCCCGTTGGTTCCTGGCACGACTCCGGACGGCAGCGGCTGACCCGGCTGCCACCCTGGCGGAACTCCTTGCGTGGTGCCGGGTAACCCCGGCGTCGGATAGCCAACGCCGCCGGGCTGCACGACACCTGGGATCACTGGCTGCCCGTTGGGACCCACCGGAAACCCGTTAGGTGGAAACTGGCCGGGCTGCGTCCCGGTCGGTTGATTCGGATCCGCGAACGAAGAGGGTGGTTGATTCGGATCCGTCGGTGCACCGGGAAATTGTCCCGGGAACCCGCCGGCAACTGAGCCCGGCGTACGATCGCTCGGCCGTTGGCGCGCCAGCGGATTCAGGTCCGGACCTTCGGCGGGATTTGCCGTCGCCAATTCCGTCTTGTCCTTGTCCTTATCCTTCGTCGGATCGAGGCCCGGCGCTTTTTCATTCAGCGAGTCCGTCAAAAGACCGGCCGCGTTCACGTGGATGACGCGCCATTCGTCTTTCCCGGTCATCGGATCGATATACCGCCGCCGCAGAAAACGGACGCTGTTCGTATTTTCCAGGTCCTCAATCGTCTGCGGAAACTTCTTGGTCTTCACGTAGTAGAGCTGGATCGCTCTCTTGTACTGCTCACCCCGGTCGACGAGCAGCTGCTCTTTGTCGCGCTGGCTCTCGAAGGCCACTCGCGGCATCTGCATGTAAAGCATGATCGAAATCGATGCCGCCAGCAGAAAGATGAATAGCAGTGCAAAGCCGCCCTCGCCCTTGCCCCGTCGCGTAACTGGCCGGCGCGTTTT
>JBDTTK010000062.1:0-11433 GCA_039930685.1 Bryobacteraceae bacterium
TGCGGTCATCTTTTCATTCACAAGTTTGAAGCAGGTATCGGCCCTGGTTCAAAGGTTGCCGGGGGAAGAAGCCCGGCCTCGATCTTCGACGGGACCGGTTCGCGAAACTCCATCCAATTGATTTCGTTCATCTCGCGCGTCGATTGCCCCGGTGGGGGTGAAGCAATCAACGCTAGGGCGACAGGCAGAAACTGCGAGGAAGGTAGTGGGCGCATTGCCGCATTGTAGCGACTTGATATCCTTGACAGGCAATGGGCATCGCCGCGTTCAGCATGCTGGTGGGCATCGTGATGGCGGCGGTGAAGATCATCGTCGGATTAGCCGCCAATTCGACCGCCGTCGTCTCCGATGGCTTCGAATCCGCCTCGGACGTCCTAACGTCGGGGATCGTGCTCGGCGGACTGTACCTTGCATCCAAGCCTCCCGACAAGGAACATCCCTACGGGCACGGGCGCTTTGAGACACTCGCCGGACTTGCGGTGGGAACCATTCTTGCCGTTTCTGGCATTCTAATCTGCGTCCGCGCGCTGTACCGGCTGAATGATCCGGCGCACATTCCGGCGGCATTCGCCATGTGGCCTGTGATCGCGTCGCTGTTCATCAAAGGTGGAATCTTCGGATACAAACTGCGAGCGGGCCGGCGGACCGGTTCGGCGGCGCTCGTCGCCGATGCGTGGCACGACGCAGTTGATATGTTGTCGGGGGTTACGGCCTTGGCCGCCCTGGGCATCGCGCTGGCGAATCCGGCGTATTCGGCGGCGGACCATTACGGTGGATTTCTGGTGGGCATCTTCGTCGTCTTCCTCGGCGCTCGCGTAGTCCGTGAGACGACCGAGCATTTGCTGGACACCATGCCGGATCCGGAGCGGATCGAAAGAATACGGTCTGTTGCCATGGGTGTCGATGGGGCGCTGGCGATTGAGAAACTCTACGCCCGCAAGACCGGACTCCGTTACCATGTCGACCTTCATCTCGAAGTGGATCCGGAACTGACCGTTCGCGAATCCCACGAAATCGCGCGAAACGTAAAGCGGGCAGTCCGCGGAAAGCTCGATTGGGTGGCCGACGTTCTCGTTCATGTGGAGCCGCATTTGACTCAGGAGATGCGACCATAGCCTTATGCTGCGCTGCTTGCTTGCGCTCCTCGCTCTACCTTTGCTTGCACAGGATTCAAAGACGATCGTCAAGGATGAAGCAGCTCACAAACTCTTGTTGGGAGATCACAAGCTGACTCTGCAGTGGCTCGACAAACCCGCCGGTACACTAAAGGTCACGGAAAAGAACGGAACGTTGGCTGTGACGGGCAAGCAGGAAGAGCCAGGCGGAAAGGGCTTCCTACGCATCGACGGAATCGTGACGGAGATCGGGCCAAAGTCGTTCAACTTTCGCGGCACCATCGTCACGCAGGTGAGCTACATCCATGCCGGTAAGCCCTGCGAACGGAAGGGCGAGTTTCACTTTCTGATCAAGGGACCGCGCGCCTTTTGGCGGATTCAGGAAATCGACAACCCCTGCGATGAGGCCGCCGACTACGTGGATATTTACTGGAAATGAGCATCGCAGGAACTAACCTCGACAACCACGGCCTTGCGAGAATGCTGGCCGAGACCGCCGACCTGATGGAGATCGCCGGAGAAGACGGCTTCCGCATTCGAAGCTACCGTAATGCTGCCGCCGCGATCGAAGGCTTTCCGGAGCGGGTGATGGACATTGTCCGCAACCCGGAACGGAAGGTAACCGACATCCCAGGCGTCGGCAAAGGGATTGCGTCGGCCCTGACCGAGATCGCGGATCGCGGTTCGTTCGAACGGCGCGACGAGATGTTGTCGAAATATCCGCCGACCGCCCTCGAGATGCTCAAGATCCAGGGTCTGGGGCCGAAGAGCATCGCCCTGATCTGGGAGCATTACCGCGTCTCCACGATCGACGGGTTGGAGCGGCTGGCGCGCGAACACAAACTGCAGGAGCTTCCTCGCATGGGCGCCAAGCTCGAGGAAAAGGTTCTGCGGTCGATCGCCGGATACCGTAATCGCGCGGGCCGCTTCCTGCTGAACTTTGCACAATCGGTCGCCGACGAAATGATCGAGTACCTGAGCGGCGACGGCATCGACAAGGTCATTGCGGCGGGCAGCCTGCGGCGGGGCAAGGAAACCGTTGGCGATCTTGATCTTCTCGCGATCGGACCCGGGGCCGCCGATGCACTCGAAAGGTTCGTCAAGCATCCGAAGGTGCACGAGGTCCTCGCCAAAGGCGAGAACAAGGCCAGCGTCAAATTCGGACTGGAAGGGTTGCAAGTGGATCTGCGCGCTCTACCCGAGGAGAACTACGGCGCCGCGCTGCAGTATTTCACCGGCAGCAAAGAGCACAGTGTGACGCTGCGGACGCGCGCCGTCAAGATGGGCCTGACGCTAAACGAGTACGGGCTTGCGGAAATCGCTACCGGTACGGTGGTGGCGAGTAGAACCGAAGAAGAAATCTACGAGAAACTCGGCCTCGCCTGGATTCCGCCCGAGATGCGGGAAAACGCCGGCGAACTCGAAGCAGCCGAGGACCGCACCATCCCAAATCTGATCCTTCTGGAGGATCTCCGCGGCGACCTGCACATGCATACGACCGAGAGCGACGGGCGCGCCACTCTGGAAGAGATGGCCGAGGCTGCGCGTGCCATGGGCTACGAGTACATTGTGATCACGGACCACTCGAAGGCGCTGGCGATGGCGAACGGTCTGGATGAAGCCAGAGCCGTGGCATTCGCCCGTCAGGTCCGCGAACTGGATGCCCAACAAATGGGTATCCGCGTTTTCTCGGGACTCGAATGCGACATCCTCCGGGACGGCACCATGGACCTCGCCGACGACGCGCTGGCGGAGCTAGACTTCGTCGTCGGCAGCGTCCACAGCTTTATGAACCTCGAACCCGACGAGATGACGGATCGCCTGCTAAAGGCCGTCGAATGCCCACATCTCAAGGTCTTCGGCCATCCGACCGGCCGCCTGCTTCTGCACCGCGATGCGTTCTCGTTCGATTTCGACAAGGTCGTTGCGGCAGCGGTCCAACGCGGCGTTCGTTTTGAAATCAACGCAAGTCCGGAGCGGCTCGACCTAAGCGGTCCGATGCTGCGCGCGGCCAAAGCAAATGGCGCGCGATTCACCATTTCTACCGATGCGCATCACCCGAAGCATCTGGCGAACATGCGTTACGGAGTAACCACGGCACGGCGCGGCTGGCTGGAAAAAGCCGATGTGCTCAACACACTGCCGCTCGCGCAATTCGAAAAGGAAATCCGTAAACACTAACTATGAAACTACTTTCTTCGAAAGAGCTCCTGCGAACGCCAATCTTTTGGGTCACGGAGGATCGCGCTGTGGAGCCGGGCGGCTTCGAAATCAAGCGCGCCATCATCAAGCACGGCGGATCCGCTGTCATTATGCCGGTGGACGATCGTGGCCGCGTCCTGCTAGCCCGGCAGTATCGGCTGCCCGCGCAAGCCTTCCTATGGGAACTGCCTGCAGGACGCCTCGATCCAGGCGAAACCGCGCTTCAGGCTGCGAAACGAGAACTTCGTGAGGAAACCGGGTACAAAGCTAAAAACTGGAAGAAACTCGTTTCCTTCTACGCGAGCCCGGGATTCCTCGCCGAGAAGATGACGCTCTTTGTCGCCAGCGGCCTCACAGCGGGCGAACAACAGCCCATGGAAGACGAGCGCATCGAGATGAAGTGGTTCACTCGAAAAGAGGTTGGCGAGATGATCAAGGCAGGCAAGATCATCGACGGAAAAACAATGATCGGCTGGGGACTCTACGGCAGGTAGGCGCTACGACCGGTCGATGGGCGCCAACTGCACGCCGAGGGTCTCCAAGAGAGTCCGGATGCCGGCTTCTGCATTGCGGTGGGCCTGATCGAGGATTCCCATCTCTAGTGCGGCCTTCTCGATTGCGTCTTTCGCAGCGAGACGAGCCTGGCGCTCGAGGTCCGGATTGAAAGGCACCCAGGGAGTCCACCACGTGATTCGGCGGTCCCAGACTTTCGTCTGCTTATCGTCGATCACGATGTGGAAGATCTTGGGTGGCGGCAGAACGAGTCGGACCCGCTTGTCCGGCAGCACGGTCACATTGGCGGCGGTGATCTTCGACAGGTCGATACCCGCCAGTACTTCCGCCTGGACGATGAGAAGCAGCTTCTCAGAGCCAACAGGGACCTTCTTTTCTTCGAGTCCAATCACTTTCTGAACCGTGTACTTCACAGACACCAGTTCGTTGAGCCGCTGGATCTCACGAACAATGGCTGCCGGGTCGGAGGTCCGCGAAATAGAGGATGAACCGGTCAGTCCGCGCCACGCGAAAAACACGAGCAACGAAAGGACGACGCCGGCCGCCAGACCTGCGAGCACGGAACGAGCTCGAAATCGCTCGGGGTTGTGAGAAGTCACGTTTTATCTTAGCGGGCACGAACGCTGGAGGGTCCGCTTCGTGTCCGATGATCGACGGGAAGCCGGAGCCAAGCTAGGCTGCGCTGAGGGCTAAAGGCCCATGCGCTCTAATTTGCGATATAGCGTCTTGCGTTCGATGCCGAGGATCTTCGCCGCCCGGCTCTTGTTGCCGGCCGTCGCCGCCATCACCCGCCGGATTTGTTCCGCTTCGGTGTCCGCCAGCGATTCGCTCGCGGAGTCGCGCGGCTCGGTCTGCTCGATGGCTTCTTTCACGGCCGCCTCGTCGATGCGATGCGAGGGAGCCAGGATCGTAAGGCGCTCCATGAGATGCTGCAATTGCCGGACGTTGCCCGGCCAACTGTAATCCGTGAGCGCGCGCAGTCCGCTCTCGAGCAGACGCGTGTCTAACTGGTAGCGCTCGTTGTAGCGCTTCAAGAAGAAGTTCGCGAGCAGGGGCACGTCGCCGGTCCGCTCGCAGAGCGGTGGCAGCATGATGCGGACGACATTCAGCCGGAACCACAGGTCTTCCCGGAATTTGCCCTCGTCCACCATTTTCTGAACATCCCGATTGGTCGCGGCAATCACGCGTACGTCGATCTTCTTGGATTTTGCGCTACCGAGAGGTCGAATTTCCCGCTCCTGCAGGAACCGCAGCAATTTCAACTGAAATCCGTGATCAATATCGCCGATTTCGTCGAGGAACACGGTTCCGCCATTGGCTGCCTCAAACACGCCGACGCGGTCTTTATCCGCACCGGTAAATGCGCCGCGCATCGCGCCGAACAATTCGCTTTCGAGCAGGGACGGCGCAATCGACCCGCAATCCACCGGCACGAACGGAGCGGTTGCGCGGCGGGAGTATCGCTGGATCATCCGGGCGACCAGCTCTTTTCCGGTTCCCGTCTCGCCCTCGACAAGTACAGTCGCGTCGGTTGGCGCAACCTTTGAAATCGTCTTGTAGACCTCAACCATCCGCGCCGAAGACGCGATCATTTCCGTTTCAGGCAGATCGTCAATATCCGCCGCCTCGGCTTCTTCGGACGGAATAAGAGACGCTTCGGCGCGCTTCACCGTATCCAGCATTCGATCGAGTTCGAACGGCTTGGCAATGTAGTCGAACGCGCCATGTTCGGTGGCCTGCATCACGGTTTCCATGCTGCCGCGTCCCGTCATCAGGATCACGGCGCAAGCCGGATTCGTTTCGCGGGCGGTGCGGAGAACATCCAAGCCAGTGCGCTCGTCGAGATAAATGTCGGAGATCACGATCGGATAGGAGTCGCCCTGGAGGCGCACCAATGCTTCCCGCGTGGATGCGACGGCATCCACCTGGTAGCCTTCCAATTCGAGGAATGTGACGATCGTCGAACGTACCGAGTTATCGTCTTCGACGACTAGCAATCTGGACATATTAAAAGCAACACTTAATCAGGATTGACGATTGGCAATCGAAGAGGGCTGGATCTGGCCGCTTTCATTCGGCGTCACGCGGGTCAATACCATAGTAAAACAGGAACCGACCCCTGGTTCGCTTTCGACTTCCATCCGCCCGCCGTGGAGCCGGACAATCTGATCGACGATGGAAAGCCCAATTCCCGTCCCCGCCTCGCCGGACTGCTCGGCGCGTTTAGTCCGGTAGAATTTCGTGAATATCTGGCGAATTTCTTTGGCATCCATGCCGATCCCCTGGTCCCGAACTGAAAGCCGCAAATCCCCGCCCCGCCGCTCGCTGGCGATCCAGACCTGCGTTTCGACCGGCGAGTACTTGATCGCGTTCGTGATCAGGTTGTAGAAAGCGTATTCCATGAGTTCCCGGTCGCCGGCGAGCGTCGCCTCGACCGGTTCGGCATAGTGCAGGACAATCTGCTTGCGGTCGGCCAACGGACGAGCCCGGTCAAAGCAGGTCCGCACCAGGGCGTCCGCCTCAAAAGGCTCGTCCTTGATCTCCATTTCCCCTTCGCTCAAGCGCTCGACGTCGAGGAACGTCTGGATCATACGCGCGAGGCGCTTCGATTCCGCGTTGATCATCTGCGCCATTTGCTTTCGCTTGTCGTCGCCCATGTTGTAGCGCGACATCATCTCGCTCGACCCCTGGATCGCAGTGAGGGGGGATCGCATCTCGTGCGCGACAAAATGGATGGCTTCCTGGTATCGGCTTTTATCCGCCTCCGACTGCCGCAGTTGGCGTCGGACCACAAAATATTGATAGCTCGCGGCACCGACAACAGTCAGCCACGCCGCGGAGACCGGCGCGAAGTAGGGCGACAGCACGCCGTTACGGAACAGGACGACTGGAATCGTATGCGCGATCACCAGCAGAAAGGCCGCCAGCGACCAGGCCTGCCATCCGGACCGGAGAGCAAAGACGAATCCAACGGCGATCGCCAGCATCAGCCCGATGCCTAACTGGGACAGATTCGACACCGGCGTCAGGAACTGGCCCCGCAGCATCGTTTCGAACGCATGTGCATGGACCTCGACGCCCGGCAGATACTCGCCAAATGGACTTACGACCCGATCGCGCGCCGCCGTAAGAGCCGTCACTCCGACAAACACGGCCTTGCCCTTTAGCTTTTCCGCCTGCGACGGATTCTTCTTCAATTCGCTCAGCGAGAGGATCGGAATGCCTTGCGGCAAATAACGGATCCGCAGCGCGCGTTGAGAAGCCCGCGGCGCCGGAAGCGTGACGCCGCCGATCTCCAAATCGTCGGGCGATTCGAGAATCGGCGCACCTTTCCAAAGTCGAAACGCCTCGAGCGCGAGCGCCCAGCGCCGGACGCCATTCATGGTCATCTCGAGCGGAAGAATCCGGTTGACTCCATCAAGCCGGTTGACTCCGGGATGTACGTGGCCGATCGCTCCGGCCCGCGACTGAAACCGGGGGAGGGGATCCTCCCATCCGGTTGGCAGAATATCGCACGACAGAACGAGATTCGGTACTGTCCCGATCGCGGCTTCCAGACGCGCGTCCACCGCTTCGTCCGTCTTGTCGGCCAGGATCACGTCGACGCCGACTACCCGAGGCTTCGCAATCGCCAACTGCTCGAGCGCTTCCGACACCATCGACCGCAAGTGCGCGGTTCCGCCCATTTCCCGTAGAGTAGCCTCGTCGATTCCGAGCACGACGGATTGCGGATCCGGGCCGGGCCGCTCAAAGAACCGGAACATCTGGTCGTAGACGTAGTTGTCGACTTGCGCGGCCAGCGCGGTCCATCCCAGGAGCGTGCCTGCGACGAAGCAGCCTGCGATGACCGCGAGGTAGCCGGGCCTGAGACTCCGGCGCAAGCTCTGAGCAATTCCGCGTGTTGTGGAGCTACCTGCCAATCAGCTTCTCGATCTCCGATGCCTCGCGAGGCAAGGCGGCCGTCATTAGCCGCGAGCCGCTCTCTGTAATCAGGATCATATCCTCGATGCGGACCCCAATGGCTTCATCGGGGATGTAGATGCCCGGCTCGATGGTGACGATCATGCCGGGCGCGAGGGGCGCGTCGCGGTCCGACGTATCGTGAACTTCGAGGCCGACATGATGACCGAGGCCGTGGACGAAGTACTTGCCGAGGCCGTCGCCGTTCTTGTCCTTGCCGTGCGCGTCCATGTAGTCCTTGGCGATCTTTTGCAAATCCTTCATCATGACGCCCGGCTTGGCCGCCGCGATCGCGGCGTTCTGCGCGCCGAGAACGATGTCGTAGATCTCGCGCTGGCGAGCCGTAAACTTGCCGTTGACCGGAGCGGTCCGCGTAATGTCGGCGGCGTAGGAGGAGCATTGCGCCGCCACGTCGATTACAGTTACTTCTCCGGAATCCATGCGGCGCCGATTGGTGTTGTAGTGCAGGACGGTCGAGTTGGGGCCACTCCCGACGATCGGCGCGTATGCGGCCCGCTCGCAGCCCATGTCACTCCACGTTTTCACCATCGCTGCTTGAATTTCATACTCGTGAATGCCGGGCTTCATCATCCGCCAGGACTGGCGGTGCGCAGCGATCGACGCATCCGCCGCCCGTTGGATCAACGCGATTTCGGCAGGCGACTTCTTCATCCGCAGTTTGGCGATCAACGTGGCCGCATTCAATTCCTGGTGGAATGGCGCGAAGGCTCGCAGCTTGTCATATTCAGGAGGCGACAACGGCTTGCTATCCTCTCCGGTCTTGAGAAGGTAATACTTCGAATAGCTTTCGCTCGCGCGGAAAAACCGAGCTGGAAGCGTGGCGTACGGGGCGACGAGGTCAAGGCCTGTCTTCGTTTTAGCGTCCGCATCCTCGGCGCTGACGTGCTTACCGTAGAACGTTTCCTGCCGGGGGTTCCGGGGCTGCACAAAGAGCACTTCCTCTGTCCTGGTCAGCATCAGGGCGGCGCCTGGTTCGGCAAATCCGGTCAAGTATTCGAAATTCGGCTCCTGCACGAAGCCGTCGAGAGCCTCTTCGCTCTGACCGAACAGGACGATGACGCCGTCCAGGTTCTTGCGGAGCTCGGCGCGGCGAGCGCGGTATTCATCTTGCGGAATTCCGGAGGATGCGGCCAGAGGTAGAACGCACGCCACCGCCAGCAGGAGTCTTCTCATGCTTCAAAGTATGGACATGCCCGCATTGGATTATCAACCGCCGTGGCCCCACGGGTACGGCGGAGGCGGCGCATCGCTATAATCGACGCATGGACCGCAGCACCTGGATCGCGAAGCGTTCTGACGACGCCAATCGCTCGCAAATGCACTACGCCCGCAAAGGGCTGATTACCGAAGAGATGGAGTACGTGGCCCGCCGCGAACGGCTGGAGCCCGAATTCGTCCGGTCGGAGATCGCTCGCGGACGCCTCATCATCCCAGCCAACGTGAATCACACCAACCTGGAACCGATGTGCATTGGCGTCGCTTCCACTTGTAAGATCAACGCCAACATCGGCAACTCGTCGACGACTTCGAATATCCAGGAAGAGCTCGACAAGCTCCGGTATGCCGTGGAGTTCGGCGCCGACACTGTGATGGACTTGTCGACCGGTGGCGACATCCCGCTGATCCGAAAAGCCATCATCAAGGACTCGCCCGTGCCGATCGGCACCGTGCCAATCTACGAGGCTCTGGCGCGCGTCCGCCGCGTCGAGGACCTGAACATCGACGTCATGCTCGAAGTCATCGAGGAACAGGCCGAGCAGGGCGTAGACTACATGACGATCCACGCCGGCGTCCTGGTTCAGTACATTCCGCTTACCACTAAGCGCATCACCGGCATCGTCAGCCGCGGCGGAGCGATCCTTGCCGAATGGATGGTCAAGAACCACAAGCAGAATTTTCTGTACGAGCACTACGACCGTATCTGCAAGATCTTCCAGAAGCACGACGTCAGCTTCTCGCTCGGCGATGGACTGCGCCCCGGTTCGCTTGCCGACGCAAGCGATGCAGCGCAGTTCGCGGAACTGAAGACGCTCGGCGAGCTGACGCGCAAGGCCTGGGAATACGACGTGCAAGTAATGATCGAGGGTCCCGGGCACATCCCCATGGACCAGATCCAGATGCAGGTCGAAAAGGAAGTGGAACTCTGCCACGAGGCTCCGTTCTACACCCTCGGACCGCTCGTCACCGACATCGCGCCGGGCTACGACCACATCACGTCGGCGATCGGCGCTGCGATGATCGGCTGGTACGGCGCCTCGATGCTCTGCTACGTCACGCCCAAAGAACACCTCGGGTTGCCGAACCGCGAAGATGTCAAGCAAGGCATCATCGCCTACAAAATCGCGGCGCATGCCGCCGACATCGCAAGGCACCGGCCCGGCGCTCGCGACCGTGACGACGCCCTATCGCGCGCCCGGTTTGCCTTCGATTGGAAGCAGCAGTTCGCGCTCTCGCTCGATCCGGCGACCGCGCAGGCGTATCACGATGAGACACTGCCCGAGGAAGGCTTCAAAGATGCCGCCTTCTGCTCCATGTGCGGACCGAAGTTCTGCTCGATGAACCACTCCGTCAAGACGCAGGAGTTCACTGCGGAGCAAGCGCAGGACGTCCTGATGCAGATCGAGATTGGGAAACAGCAACCCGCGCACGCCGCCGGCGACTAGGACCGGCGTCAGCGGCAGATCGGCCTCGTAGGGGCCGGGCGTGCCCGGCCCGCTGCCCGGTTATTACGGTGTCGCCCCTGGCGTGATCTTCAGATTCCGGAAGTACCCTTCCGTCTCCGGGCCGCTCCACAGAGCGACCGCCCCTTCGCTATCACCGTTCTTCATATCCTGCACCACGAGACAAGGCTGCTTCGCGTCGTCTACGTAGAGGGACGCCGTCTTTCCCTGGACCACAATCCGCATATGCGTCCATTCGCCCGTGCGCAAGTCGGTGTAGGACTCGTATTTGAACGGCTCCTGCTCGCGTAGCTTGCGCCAACCCCAGTCCGGTCCGGCGATGTATTGGACGGAGTGATTGCGCATCGCCTGGTCCGGTGACCGTCCGTTGGTCGGACGCAGATAGATATTCTCGAAATGCTTGCCATCCGGCTGGATCCGAAACACGATCCCGATGAACCCGCGCGCGGTTGGAGTCGCGCCCTGAATTGGCGCGCCCGCAACGTCGACTTCAATTACGCCGTCACGGAACGTCAGACCCTTGATGATCGCCATCGCGCCTCCGCCGCTTGGGCCATTTCCTTGCTTCTCCGTCATCTTGAGGGCGGATTTCCCTTTGTAGGATGTCTCCTCCGGGCTGGCATTCTCAAAATCCAATCGCGACAGATCCTTCAGGGGGATCTCGGCCGCGGACAGGAACGCGGCCGCCAGTGCGCCGCACAACAGAAACGAACTTGCACTCATAGAAAAGCTCCTCCAATCATTCATCGGGATCCAGTCGCTTCCTGATAGACCAGCTTCACCAACGCCTGCGAGACCATCTGCTTGAACCATTCGTTGCGTTCTGGATCGTCACCGGCCATACTCTTCCGGAACCGCTCGACATCGACCTGGAGCGAATCCGCCTTGAACTGTGCAATCGCCATCGAGCGCATTTTGGTCACGCGCTCGCCGACTTGCGA
>JBDTTK010000063.1:0-11336 GCA_039930685.1 Bryobacteraceae bacterium
TCGTTCATAATGAGCTCCGTCAGGAACTCCGTGTCACCATGCTTCTGGTTTAACTTACGTGCGTCGACCGTTCCAGGTTTCGCCGCTTGTAGAGCTTCGCCCAAAGCAGGGAAGTCGATACGGTCGGCGCTGATCTGCCGATAAAGCACTTTCTGTTCGTGCATGCTGAAGGCGACGAGCGAGAATTTCGCGATCCGTGGGTCGCGATAGATGCCTCGGAGAATCGAAACCAGAGCCGAGGTATCGATCGGCCGCATGGCTGCAAGATTGGGACTCTGAGGGGCGTAATTCAAAAGAACCTTCACGCTCAACGGCGGGTCCTGACGGATTCGCGCGACCGGCGGATCTTCAAGAAAGCTTTCGGTTTCAATCTTTTGGATGGATCCGGCCTCAATGGCGAGCTTTATGGAACGGTCCTTCGCGGGTAGCGTTGCGTCAACATCCCAATAGAAGGAGCAAACCCGTTCCGCGCGGTCGCGCATTAGCCAGTCCACGTGATAGCCGCCTTCGCCGACGTCGAAGAAACCCTGGAGCTGAGCCTCTCCGCGAGCGTCCTCCGCGACGGAGGGAACACGGATCCGCTGGACGAAATACGAAGGCCGGTCCTTGTGATCGTTCGGTATCACGCGGAAAAGAATTGTGAGCAGATTCTCGTTGCCGACCAGATCTTTGAGAGGAACCGTGACGTCGTAGCTGGTGTGGAAGCGCAGATCGAAGCCGACCAAGGCGCTTTTCATTGGCGTAACGGCGCAAGGCAGGTCCTTCCGCACGTCACCCGCTTCGAGGACGGCCATGTCGGTGTTGATCATGCGCACACCGGCCGCCGGTCCCATCGGTAGCTGCCCTCTCGCCGTCACCGCGCCGAGAGTCAGCAAACACATCATGAATCCACAGAGGCGAAACATCTCTGGACCCAACCTTTCTCTCTAACCCCCAGAAGCCCACGCCCTGGTTCCCTGCTTCCAAGATCGGAAGAAAGGGTATCTCGTATTATGGATCAATTGCAGATTTCTGCAATAGGTCCATTGTTATGATGAGCCGGCCGCCGGGAGAATGTTTCGAAATCGGGAATCCAGGGGACTGGGGGATTGGGCGCTCCGTCGCCTTCGCGGTTGGGGGCAGCGGTTCCATTCCGAATCCGCTTGAATTGCTGCAAAGGTCCGCGCGACGTGATATTCTCAAGGAACCGACGGATACAATTCGGGGACGTAGCTCAGTTGGTTAGAGCGCCGGCCTGTCACGTCGGAGGTCGCGGGTTCGAGCCCCGTCGTCCCCGCCATCCTTCCTTCTATTCAGAGCCCGCCGGCCCTCAGTATTCTTGTAGCTTGTCCGACCTGCGGGGGCGCACGCATCCGGCAGTAGCGCAGATTCTCGACCGAGTTCAGCCAAAACAGCAGCGCATCTTTGCCGGCGTATCGGATCCGATTGCAGCCTTCGTTCAGTTGGACTCGGTCTTCCGGCGGCAAGAGGTTCCGCGCCGGACGGCAATCGCAGAGACGCTCGTCCAGTCGTAGCCACCGCGCGATTGCGGGGACGATTCCAGGCGCTCGAACACCTCGATCCCTTGTTTGACTAGCGACAGCCGCCGCCTAAGTGCAATAAGTAGTTCCTCACGTGTCATCTGAAAGTTCCTCCATTTCGGAAAGCCGGATTCTGCTTCCGGTCTCTTGTCGCGATTTCACCGATTCGGTGGTGCGCGATGTCAGAAGAACGGCGGCGGCTGCGCGAACGGATGAAGTGCGCGCGGCGATTTTGAACGAACGGATGGAATTGAACCTACGGGCCGCGGATGACTAGTCACAGAGCTCCGAGGGGTCTAGGAGTGAGTCGCACCGAGGTCTATGCTTGGGCGGAGTCGAACGACGCCAATGAAGAGACGCCTTATGAGCGACGAACGGTCCGCACGCCGTCTGAACCGCCGACAAGCACCTCGGTAGCCATGCCGAGGAACAGGCCATGGTCCACGAGGCCAACGATGCTGTCGAGCTTTCTGGCCACATCGACGGGATCCTGAATGATTCCGAAGGCGCAGTCGAGAATATAGTGGCCGCCATCGGTCACGTACGGCTGCCCATCTTCCTTGAAGCGAAGGGCGGGATTTGCGTTGAGGGGCGCCAGGTGCAGTGCGGTTGCCTGCCAACCGAAGGGAGCGACTTCGAGAGGGATAGGGAAGTTTCCGCCGAGCTTTTCCACGAGTTTGCTTTCATCGGCGACGATGATGAGCCGCTTACTGGCGCTGGCGACGATCTTCTCGCGAAGCAATGCTCCGCCGTGGCCTTTGATCAGGTGGAGGGTGCCGAGTTCAACCTCGTCGGCGCCATCGATGGTGATGTCGACTTCGGTGTAGTCGCCGAGCGTGGCGAGAGGGATCCCGAGCGACCGCGCCTGTTCGGCGGTGCGCTCCGACGTGGGGATCCCGACGATGCGCAGGCCGGCCGCCACGCGTTTGCCGATGGCATCCACGGCGAACTTGGCGGTCGAGCCCGTACCGAGTCCGACGACCATTCCATCTTCGACGTATGCGGCAGCGGCGTCACCCGCGGCGCGTTTTAAGGAGTTAGAGTCGGTCACGAAAGGATTCTATCGCGCCTCGCTGTCCGGTGCCGAGCCCGCCATCCGCTTTCCACACGAATTTCAAAGCGAGTGCAGCAGGACTGGCTTAGGAGGCATCATGATAGATACCCAGTGATTGATCTTTCGCAAGTCTCTAAACAGTTTGACGGCAAGCGCAAGGTAACGGCGCTGGAAGCGGTCGATCTTTCGATTGCGAAGGGCGAAATGGTTTCGCTGATCGGACCCTCGGGCTCGGGCAAATCCACAATGCTGAACCTGATCGGCGGGTTGGACAAGCCGACAGGCGGCCAGATTCGAATCGATGGAGAACTGCTCAGCGGGCTTTCCGACGATGCCTTGACCCGAGTCCGGCGCGACAAGATCGGATTTATTTTCCAGTTCTTCAATCTGCTGCCGACGTTGTCGTGCATGGAGAATGTTTCGCTTCCACTGCATTTGCGGGGCTGGCCGCGCAAGAAGATCGACGATCGCGCGAAAGAATTGCTTGACCTGGTGAAGCTGAGTCATCGACTCGACCACCTTCCCGAAGAGCTTTCCGGCGGCGAGCGGCAGCGCGTGGCGATCGCGCGAGCGCTCAGCGTGTTTCCGCCGATCCTGCTCGCGGATGAACCAACAGGCAATCTCGATTCCGGCACGGGAGTAGAGATCCTGAAGCTGATTCACGACCTTCACGACGACCTCGGAGCGACCGTGCTGATTGTGACGCACGACAAGAGCGTGGCCGAGAGTTGCGAACGGACGATTTCGCTGAAAGACGGCAAAGTGATCGCAGACGTGCGGCGCGAGGCGATCCAGCAATGATTCTGCTGCGACTGATCAGTTGGCAGTATGCGCGGAAGCACAAGGTCCGAATGCTGCTGACGACGGCGGGAATTGTTCTTGGCGTTGCGGTGTTCGTCGGGATGCATACCGCGAACCAGTCCGTTCTGTTCGCGTTTCAAAAGACAATTGACCGGATCGCCGGCGCGACGCAGTTGCAAGTTACTGCCGGTGAGCCGGGATTCGACGAGGATGTTCTCGAAAAGATCCAGGGTTCGCCTTCGGTGCGGGTTGCGGTGCCGATTCTCGAATCAACGGTTACGACGAACCTGCCGGGGCAGGGCAATCTGCTAATTCTCGGCGTCGACATGACCGGCGACCGAAGCCTGCGCGAGTACGACCTCGAGAGCGGCGGCGACGATGCGGTGGAGGATCCGCTGGTATTTCTGGCGCAGCCGGATTCGCTGATCATCACTAAACCGTTTGCGGATAAGAATGGCCTGCACGTGGGCAGCAAGCTGCCGATGGGCACGATGCAGGGCGAGAAACAATTCACGGTGCGGGGCATCATGCGGTCCGGCGGGCTGACGAGTGCATTCGGCGGAAATCTCGCGGTGATGGACATTTACGCAGCGCAGCATGTCTTCGGACGCGGACGGAAGTTCGATCGCGTAGATATTGGGCTGAAAGAAGACCTGACGCTCGACGCCGGGCGAGCCGAACTCGAAGCGCTTCTGGGACCTGGCTTCACAGTGGAGCCGCCGTCGTCGCGAGGCCAGCAGTTCGAGTCGACCGCGGCGATCTATTCGCTGGTATCCGGAATCACCAGCGTGTTCGCACTGTTTATTGGGATGTTTATCATCTACAACACGTTCGCGATTGCGGTGACGCAGCGGCGAAGCGAGATCGGCATTCTGCGGGCGCTCGGCGCGACGCGGCGCCAGATCCGGACGTTGTTTCTGACTGAAAGCGCGTTGACGGGGCTGTTCGGTTCGCTGCTCGGGTTGTTGTTCGGCATTCTTATTGCTCGAGCACTGGCCGGTTACCTGAGCGCGCTGCTCGGCGAGTTGTATGGAATCGGCCAACGCGCGGAGGAAATCGCACTCGATCCGAAATTGATCTTGTTCGCGGTGGCGATCGGTGTAATCACCAGCGTGATAGCGGGCGTGCTGCCTGCCCGACAGGCGGCGGCCGTCGATCCGGTACGGGCGCTGCAGAAGGGAAGGCAGCAATCGTTGAGCGAGGGCGAGAACCGGGTCCGGCGATTCGCGGCCGCGGGGTGCGCTGCGCTGGCTCTCGTTTGCGTACTGTTCAGCAAGTACCGTCCGGCCTTTTACGCGGGTTTTCTGCTCGCTGTGTTGGCAGCACTGCTGCTTTCGCCGGCGTTGTCGCTATGGATTTCGCGGGGCCTGCGACCGATCCTGAAGTGGCTTCGGCCGGTGGAAGGAGCGTTGGCCGCGGACAGCCTGATTCAGGCGCCGCGGCGGACCTCGGGTACGGTGGCGGCGCTGATGCTTTCCTTGGCGCTGGTGATTTCGCTGGCAGGAGTGGCGCGGGCGAGCTATGACTCGATCAAGAGTTGGCTCGATATCGCGCTCAATCCCGACCTCTTTGTGACGACGTCGCAGAGTATCACGGCCCGGAGCTTTGTGTTTCCGGCGGCGATCGGCGAAGAACTGAAGAAGATCCCCGGCGTCGAGGAAGTCCAGTTCGTGAGGACCGTGCGCGTCGACGTTCCGGACAAGAAGAATGGCGGTAAGAGTCCGATCATCATTGTGGCCGTTCCGATCATCGAGTTACAGAAGCGAATCATGTTGGCGCCACTTGCTGGCGATGCAGGCACGATGTACGAGCTGACCCGCGAGGGCAAGGGCGTGCTCGCTTCAGACAACTTCGCCCTGCTGCATGGCTATCAGCTAGGCGATCAGGTGGACATTGCGACTCCGAGAGGCATGCTGAAGTTGCCGATCCTTGGCATCGTCACAGACTACTCCGACCAGCAGGGGAGCCTGCTCATGGACCGCTCCGTGTTCATCAAGGCATGGAACGACGACACGGTCAACGTGTTCCGCCTGTACCTCAAGCGGGGCGCGAGCGAGAGCGCCGTACGCGAGGACATCCTTGCCAAGCTGGGCACCGTTCATCGCCTCTTCGTGTTCACCAACAAGGAACTGCGGGCATACGTCCTGCGCCTCACCGACCAGTGGTTCGGGCTGACATATGTGCAGATCGCAGTGGCGGTGTTGGTCGCGGTCCTTGGCATCGTGAATGCGCTCACCGTCTCCATCGTCGACCGGCGGCGCGAACTCGGCGTCCTGCAGGCGGTCGGTGCCATGCGGAACCAGATCCGCCATACGATCTGGATGGAGGCGCTCGCAATCGGCATCATCGGCCTTGTGTTGGGGCTTGCGCTGGGCGCGGTCCAGCTTTACTACACAGTCGAGATCGCGCGCCGCGATCTGGCGGGCATTCGACTGGATTACGTGTACCCGTTCGCGATTCTCGCGGCGCTGCTACCGGTGATTCTGGCCGCGGCGTTCCTCGCCGCGATCGGACCCGCCGAGTCTGCCGTGCGGGGTTCTCTGGTGGAGGCATTGGAGTATGAGTAAGTGGCTGCTCGCGGCGCTGGTCGCGGTCGCGGTGCTGGCGCAGGACGCCAAGCAAATCCTCGAAGAAGTGCAGAAGCGCTCGCGGACCAGTTCGCAGCGCTACGAGGGCACGCTTGAAGTGGTGGATGCGAAGAGCAGGATCACCACCAAGCGCTGGATCTATGAGCGCATCGGCGCGTTCGGCGACAGCAAGTCGGTGCTGCGATTTACCGCGCCCGCGGAGGTCAAAGGCGTGGCGCTGCTGGTGGTGAATCACAAAGACCGCGCGTCCGACCAATGGATGTGGCGCCCGGCGATTGAACGCGATCAGCGGATCGCGCTGCAGGACCGCTCGACGCGATTCTTCGGCACGGACTTCAGCTACGAGGACCTCGAAGAGCGAGACGCGGACCAGTTCGATCTGAAGATCGCATCCGAGGAGGCGGTCGACGGCCATGCCTGCTGGAAGCTCGAGGCGAAGCCGCGCAAGGCATCGCAGTACACGCAGACGTACCTGTGGGTCCGCAAGGATATCTGGCTGGTCGTCCAGGCGGAGTCGTCTAATAAGAAGAGCGTGGTACGGCGTTTGTACTACAAAGACATTGAGAAAATCGATGGCATCTGGACGGCCAAGCGGATTGAAGTCCAGGATGTGACTCGCAACAGCAAGACGATTCTCAAGCTGGAGAAACTGCAGAACAACGTGCCACTGAAGGAAGACGATTTTACGTTGCAGGCGCTGCGCCGCGCGGCGTAATCGAGGTCATGCGGTTCTTCTGGATTCTCGTATGCTCGGTTGGATTCGGCCAGACCTTCGAGCAACGCGGGTTCTTTGAGACAGCCACCACGTATTTTCCGCAGTCCGCGACCAACGACAGCGCACACCTAGTCAACCAGACGCTGTTCCGCTGGGACGCGTCGTACAGACCGTTCGCATGGCTCAAGCTGTCGACGGTGTTCGATGCGCGCTTCGACTCGCACCGCCAGTTTGAACGCGAGTTCCGGCTGGACATTGCGGACCGTCGGCAGTTGCGTCCCGCGCTCTCAATCCGCCAGTTGAGCGCGACACTGCACAAGGGCCGGTGGACGGCGGAGCTCGGCCGGCAGTTCATCCGGTGGGGCAAGACCGACATTCTCAACCCTACGGACCGCTTTGCGCCGAAGGATTTCTTATCCGTGATCAATAGCGATTTCCTAGGCGTCACGGCGGGGCGGCTGACGTACGAGCGCGGGAACAACACGGTGGACATGGTGATTCAGCCGATCTTTACCCCGAGCCGAGGGCCACTGCTCTATCAGCGCTGGGGCGCGCTACCAGCCGGCGCGGAATCGGTTCCGATTATTGATGAAGGCGCACGTTACCCAGGGGGTTCGCAGTATGGCATCCGCGCGAATCATATCGGGCGGGGTTACGAAGCGTCGATGTGCTTCTTCGAGGGCTACAACCACCTTCCGCTGTATTCCTACGCGCTAACGCCCACGTTCAACGGGGGACAACTCGGCGTTCAGGTTAACTTTCAGCGGTTCTTCCCAAAGCTGAGGCTATATGGCGGAGACTTCGCGATGCCGCTGCGATGGTTCACGGTGAAAAGCGAGGCTGCGTACTTCACGACGTCCACGCCGCAAGCCGATGAATACCTGCTCTACGTCGTGCAACTGGAGCGGACCGTGAAGGAATGGGTTTTCGCGGGCGGGTACGCCGGCGAGGCTGTTACACAAAGAGGCACGAGTACTCTCAATTTCGCTCCGGACCGCGGACTGACGAAAGCGATCCTCGGGAGCGCCAGCCTGACGATTGATGCGAACAGAAGCATTTCCTCAGAACTCGCGTTGCGTCAGAACGGCGCGGGCATCTGGGCCCGATTCAGCTATTCGCAATTGTTCGGCCAGCATTGGCGGGCCACGGCCGGGCTGGCCGTGATTCGCGGCGATGCTTCGGATTTTCTAGGCCAGTACCGGCGAAATTCGTACTTGTCCCTGGCGCTTCGCTACAGCTTTTGAGCGGGGGATCAGGTCCGCGGGGGGCCGGCCGTGCGAGCTTGATGGGAGACCGGAATAATCCGGACGCTCCGCCTGACAAAAAACCGAGTCTTGCAGGCTTCGCACCGAATGGGAATGATGCCGAGGTAGATCAGCCATTCATCGTGGGGTTGGAGTGTCGCAAGCCGGATCCGCTCCGAGTCGCAGAGCGTGCATTGAGAGACTCTGGAGCCCCGAAGCAGGATACGCATCAATCCAGCGGCGGCCAGTAGCAGCACGATCCCAAGAAACGTGACCAAGATCCAGGCCGGGAGTGGTAATTCGGTAATTTCCATAGTCGTGACAGGCGCGGATCAACCAGCGCGCGGTGCCTCCTCGATCAAGAAAGAGAACGACTAGACTCACGGTTTGGATGTTCCAGATGCGCGAATTATTGCAACTTCGGGATCAAGCGGCGGTTAGAAGCACCGGTGCACCGCGCGTAATGACGATCGTGTGCTCATAGTGCGCAGCAAGCGACCGATCGGAAGTACGAACGGTCCAGCCGTCCTGGTCGACAAAGCATTTGCCGGTACCAGCGGAGATGATCGGTTCGATGGTAACCACGAGTCCCTCAGTCAGCCGGGCACTGGCGCGCGGCTCATGGTAGTTCGGGATCGTCGGCTCTTCGTGAATTGTACGGCCGACTCCGTGGCCGGAGAGCTCGCGTAGGATCCCGAATCCGTTCGACCGCACTTCGCGTTCGTTGTTACTCCGAAGCTGCCCGTCGCAGACGATCGCGGATGGCGTCCCATTCCGGGGAGTCCGGCACAGGCTCGACGGCAATCCAGTCGTAGCCTCCCCCATCCACAGCATGAAGCGCTCCGTACAGGGCTGCCGCGTAGCCGGCGGGCGAATCCGGCATGCGGACGTTGATCGCGGCCGCGTCGCGCGGCGATCCGCTCCATTCGAGGTATGCGCCGCGGCCAGTTGCGCGGGGAGGCCCGAGAACGAGCGGCGTGCGCGGACTGTAATGCCGGTCGTGCTGACCCGGTGATGAATGGCTTGCGCCCGATACCGGTTGGGCGGCGAGGCGAACGTTCGGCGAGAAGGCACGCAAGTCGTCGAGCGAGATCATCCCCGGCCGTAGCACGACGATTCCGCCGTTCTCAATGCCGAGGACGGTGGATTCTATACCCACGTCGCATGGGCCGCCGTCCAGCACGGGGATCGAGTCGCCAAAGCTTTCGCGGACGTGTTCGGCAGTGGTCGGCGAGAGTTCGGTAAAACGGTTCGCGCTGGGAGCAGCGACGGGAATCCGAACCGCCTCAAGCAACGCGAGCGCGACTGGATGCGCCGGCACGCGGATCCCGACCGTTCCGAGGCCGGCGGTGACTTCGTCGGGAATCAACGCTTGTTTTGGAAGCACCATCGTCAGCGGACCAGGCCAAAACTCTGCTGCCAGGGTCGCGGCCAGGGGGGGCCAGTAGGTGACCAGGGCGCGCGCCAGGGCCGCATTCGCGACGTGGACGATCAGCGGACTGGTGGAAGGCCGCCCCTTGGCGGCATAGATCTTGCGGACGGCGGCGGCATCCAACGCGTTGGCACCCAGACCGTACACCGTTTCGGTGGGAAATGCCACGAGTTGGCCGGACCGCAGGAGTTCGGCGGCGCGGGCAATCTGCTCCAGGCTCACGTGTCGACCCGTCATCTCAAGCACCACCGCTCATGTGGACCGCGCCCCGCCTTTGGCATCCCTGGTGTCGACGCACCGCAGAGCGGCCGGATCCCGCGTGAAGATCGACGCTTGCACGAGTTCTCAGTCTACGGTACCGGAGCCGGACTGTCTGCTTGTCCTCCTTGCCGGTCCTTGTTGCCTAGCCGATCGGGCGGCTATCGACTGCCGCTGATAGTGCGGCCGCGCGGTTCCACGCAGGGATGCGTGCTGCGACGTAGAGTCCGAGGCCAACGTCTACGAGGAAGCATCCGATCGCGTACCACGAAGGAATGTAGGCCGACTGCAGGTGCGAGAGGTCCCAGAGCATTCCGTGGGCGGCGATTCCGGCTGCCAGGAACCACGGAGATCGTTTGAGGCCCAGGATGGCGAACCCGCCGTAGAGACCAAGTCCGAGAAGTTCGATTGCCAACCAGCCGGAGCCGGAGTTTTCCGGTTTGTACAGGAACCATCGCTCGAGATAGATCACGGGCATGGCTGCCAGGAAGAGTGCCAGGGTGACGCGTTCGATCGCGATGCCTGTTTCGCCGAGCCATCGCGTGACGTACAGCAGAAGAATTGTCACAGCGGCGGCGATAAGGGCGTGGACGCAGGGGTCCGCGAGGGAGCTGGTCCAGGAAGGGACACCGCAGATGGCGGCGGCGGTGAGCACGGCGGCAAAGCCTAGAGCAATTCGTTCCTGAGTTGCGTTCAGGACGTACTTTGCCTGTAGAAATGCCATGTTCAGAAGCTAGCAGGGTAAGGGCCGGGCATGCCCGGCCCGCGGATGCAACTCATCTCACACACGCCGATTCTACGGGCCGGTAGCGAGTGCTCAGAGACGCTCACTAAATCCGATCCGCGAGGCAGCGGTCGTCAGGACCGCTGCCTCGTGCTGTCTTATCCGACGAGTTCAGGCTAAGTCGAAGCGATCCAGGTTCATCACCTTGTCCCACGCAGCCACGAAGTCCGTCACGAACGCCGCCTTCGAGTCGTCGGATGCATAGACTTCCGCCAGCGCCCGGAGCTGAGAGTTGGAACCGAAGACGAGATCGACGACAGTACCCGTCCATTTGAGGTCACCGGTTTTGCGATCGCGCCCTTCCAACACGCCTTCCGTGTCCGCCTTTCGCGACCACTTCGTCTTCATGTCGAGCAGGTTGACAAAGAAATCATTCGTCAGCGTCTCGGGCCGCTTAGTGAAAACACCGAGCTGCTCGACACTCACATTCAGCGCGCGCATGCCGCCAACCAGAACCGTCATCTCGGGAGCGGTGAGGGTCAGCAGGTTCGCCCGATCCACCAGCAGTTCGGCCGCCGATCCTTCGCACCCCTTCCGGAGATAGTTACGGAACCCGTCCGCGACCGGCTCCAGTGGGGCGAAGGAATGCGCATCCGTCTGGTCCTGGGATGCGTCCGTACGGCCCGGCGAGAAGGGAACCTTGACGTCGTGACCGGCTTCCCTAGCCGCAGCCTCGACGGCTGCGCAGCCGCCCAGAACGATCAGGTCAGCAAGCGAGACCTTTTTGCCACCCTTGGCGCCGTTGAAATCTTTTTGGATCGCCTCCAGCTTCGGAAGGACCTTGGCCAGCTCAGCCGGTTGGTTGACTTCCCAATCCTTTTGCGGCGCGAGGCGAATGCGCGCCCCGTTGGCTCCGCCGCGCTTGTCGGTCCCGCGGAAGGACGCAGCCGACGCCCAGGCGGTGGTGACCAGTTGGTAGATGGAGAGTCCGGATGCGAGG
>JBDTTK010000064.1:0-11126 GCA_039930685.1 Bryobacteraceae bacterium
AATGGCGGTGTTCGCGCCAATCCCAAGGGCGAGAGTCAAAATGGCGATCGCCGCAAAGCCGGGCGATTTTCGAAGAGTGCGAAGAGCATAGCGCATCAGATTACATACTCCCGCAAAGCGCCGGAGTTACGAGGCTGGTTGGCCCGATCTCGAGTCGCCAATTGAGCGTATCCTTCGTTCGAAGGAGCTATTTTCTCAAAATACTCGAGCGATTGCTGGACTTTGACGGGTCCAGCCTACTTCTCGGACGCCCCGAAACACGCTGCCGCTAGAATGTAACCGAACGAATGCGGTTTGGTACTCGTCTTAGAGACTATCGACATGAATACACTCGTGCAGGACATCCGGTACGCCTTTCGAACTCTGATCGCGAGTCCCGGATTTACCATTGCCGCTCTCCTTTGCCTCGCCCTCGGCATCGGAGCGACCACCGCCATTTTCAGCGTCGTGAATGCCGTCGTCCTGCGGCCGCTGCCCTACAAGGATCCTGGCACCCTCGCCCGCCTTTACACGGAATTCCCCAAGTTCGGCACGCACCCCCTTCTGAAGTTTTGGACCTCTCCTCCCGAATTCTCCGACCTTCAGCGTGATCTGCAGTTTACCCAAGCCCTCGAAGCCTTCAGCACTGGCGGCGCCAACATAGCCGGCGGCAACGAACCCGTCCGCATCACGGCCGCCCAAGTCACGGGTGGATTGATGCCGATGCTCGGCGTTCAGCCAGCTATGGGCCGCGTTCTTCAGCCGGCGGACGACGTACAGGGTGCTCGGATGACCATCGTCCTGTCGCAAGGCCTCTGGCGTCGCGTCTTTGGCGGCGATCCCTCCATCGTCGGTCGCGACATCCGCTATAACGGAACCCCCTGCACGGTAGTCGGAATCATGCCCGAGAGCTTCAACTTTCCTCCGGGCGAACCCGATCCCGCCGAAGCCTGGCTCCCGCTACAACTCGGACCTCCCAATCCCCAGCGCCGAGGGAACCACTTCCTCAGCCTGATCGCGCGTCTCAAGCCTGGCATCACGATTCAACGTGCCCGCGAGGAACTCACCCGCTACATGCAGATCTCGGGAGAAAAGAAAGTCAGCGGCGTACATGGCTTCGACCTCGCCTTTCACACGCTGGTTGCCTACGATTTACAGGAAGAAGTCGTCGGCGACGTTCGCCGCGCCGTCCTCATGCTCATGGGCGCCGTCGGCTTCGTATTGCTGATCGCCTGCGTAAACGTCGCAAACCTCCTGCTCGCCCGCGCCGAAGCGCGTCAACGCGAGATCGCGATTCGGAAAGCGCTCGGCGCCGGCTACGGACGCCTCGCCGGGCAGTTCGTCACGGAAGGCGTTCTGCTCGCGCTCGGCGGAGCCGCGTTGGGGCTTCTGCTGGCATATGGTGGACTGCGCCTCCTCGTCGCCGCCGGCTCCACCAGCATCCCGCGCGCACAGGAGATCGCCATCGACGGTCGCGTTCTCATCGTGACCCTCGTCATATCCATCCTGACTGGAATCGCGTTCGGACTTGCGCCGATCGCCCAGATCGTCGCCGGCAACTTGCACGACGCGCTCAAGGCCGCCGCCGGCCGCACGACCGCCTCAGTTGCCGCGAATCGCTTTCGCAGCCTGCTCGTCATCAGCGAACTCGCCCTCGCGCTCGTTCTTCTCATCGGAACAGGGCTGATGGTCCGCGCCTTCTGGAAGCTGCAGGAAGTCAACGCCGGACTGCGGCCCGAGGGCCTGTTGACTTTGCGCATCGCGCTGCCAACGGCGGTGTACCAAACGCCCGAGAGTCTCAACGGCTTCTGGACCCGCCTCGACGAACGCCTTCAGTCCACGCCCGGCGTCCAAGCCGTAACGGTCATGAACGGCATGCCTCCCAGCAGGCCGCTAAACGCCAACGACACGATGATCGAAGGCTTTGTTCCGCGCGAAGGCGGACCGGTGCAGAATATCGATTATTACCAGCTCGTGGGCAAACACTTCTTTGAAACGGTCGGTGCCCGCCTGGTCGAAGGACGGTTCTTCGACGATCGCGATGGCGTCAACTCTCCGCCGGTCCTCATCGTGAACCAGACGTTGGCGCAAACGTACTGGCCCGGCGAGAGCGCCATCGGCCATCGCATGCGGCCCGGCGGCGCGCCCGGCTGGATGACTGTGATCGGCGTGGTCGGTGACATCAAGAACGCGGGTCTCGACAAGCCTGTTGGCACGGAACTGTTCATCGCGAATGCGCAGGTCCCTCCTCGATTCGCCGCGAACTCTGCTTTTGTCGCACTGCGCACCGCAGGCGATCCGTACTCGCTCGTGCCGCTCGCGCGCAAGGTCGTACAGGAGATCGACCCCTCGTTGCCCATCTCGCGAGTCATGTCGATGGACGATGTCATCGCCAGCACGCGCTCGCGTCCGCGCTTCCTCGCGCTGTTGCTCACCCTCTTCGCGGGCGTCGCCCTGTCTCTCGCCGCGGTCGGAATCTACGGCGTCATCTCGTACTCAGTTGCCCAGCGGACCAATGAATTCGGCATCCGCATGGCGCTCGGCGCCGGTGCGCCGGACGTGCTGAAATTGGTCATTCGCCAGGGCATGATCATCGCCGCGATCGGTGTGGTCGTGGGCTTGGCGGGCGCGCTGAGTCTTACACGGTCGCTGCAAAGCCTGCTGTATGGTGTGAGTTCCTTCGACATCGGGACATTCGTCGCCATGGCCGCGCTGCTGGCCGGCGTGACGCTCATCGCCTGTTACATTCCTGCGCGCCGCGCCACTCGCGTCGACCCCATGGTCGCCCTCCGCTACGAGTAGCGGCGGAAATGCGATTCCACTGAGACGCGACCGTAATGTCGCGCTCCTCAAATAACCTACCTGTTCCGGGTGGGGCTAGTACAGCCCCCTTTCACACCGGCACGTTAGCGCAGGATCTACCTACCCGCTAGTACACCCCGAGGTCCACGCCGGCCACCGCCTGGCCCTTGTACCCCGTCCGCAATTCGCGCAACAGATCCTCATCCGACGCGCCCCAATACAACTGGTGATACAACACCAACAGCTTCGGACGCGCCTTCGTCGCGATCTCTGCCAGCTGCCTCGCCGACGTGTGGTAGGCACCGTGGTACCGCTGCCAGTCGGGCGGGCGCTTGGCGAGCTTCTCGGCGGAATACACCTCGTGCACCAGCACGTCGCACCCGGCACACGCCTTAACGACCGCCTCGCTTGGTGCAGTGTCGCCACTGATCACGACCCGCCGGTCCTTGGTCTGGAACACGTAGCCGTAGGCATGCTTCCACTGCCCATGCGGAACCGCGAACGCCGTTACCGTCACGCGCTCGTCCTTGTACACGACGCCCGGCAGCACCTCATGCGCGATCGCCTTCCAGCCGGTCTTGTTCGCCGGTTCGCCGCCGTGCAGGCGGGTCTCGATGTCTTCTTTGTACGCTTCCTGGATATGCCCCACCATCGCCGCGATGCCCGGCGGACCGTACACCTCCAGCGGCTCCGTCCGGTCGAGGACCCACGGCGCAAACATCAGATCCGCAAGCCCGGTGGTGTGGTCGGAATGCAAATGCGTTGCGAACGCGATCCTGAGCTTGCTCACCTTCAAGCCAGCTTCACCCGCTCTCGCCGCCGCAGCCGCGCGCCGCACGACTCCCGGCCCGAAGTCGACCAGGTACGGCGTTCCGTCCACGACCACCGCGACCGCCGGACCGGAGCGGTCCGGGTCCGCGTTTGGCGTCCCCGTTCCGAGCAGGACGACCTTGGTCTCGGCGAAGGAAGCCACCGTAAGCAAAAACATCAGGAGGCGCACGTCGCCAGCATAGCGTTATCCTGAGTGCAGTGTCCTCCCGGCTCGCCACCAGTCTCTGCGGAATCGCGCTTAAAAACCCCGTATTGGCGGCATCGGGAACGTTCGCCTACGGCATCGAGTTCGAGAAACTCGTCGACCTGAATACAATCGGCGGCATCGTGGTCAAGGGCCTTTCGCGTGAACCGATGGACGGCAACGCGCCGCCACGGGTCTGGGAAGCCGACGGCGGCATGATCAACTCCATCGGCTTGCAGAACATCGGCGCGCAGGCGTTCCTCGCCGACAAGCTGCCCGCGCTCCGCAAGTTCGACGTGCCGATCATCGCGAACGTATTCGGCTATTCGCCCGCCGACTACCTCGAGGTCGTTCGCATCCTCGACGATGCCGACGGCATCGCGGCCTACGAGTTAAACGTCTCCTGCCCGAACACGAAGCACGGGGGCATCTTCTTCTCGGCCGACCCCGGACTGCTCAGCGAACTGCTGCGCGACATCCGGCGCGCGACGCGCCGACCGCTCATCGTGAAGTTGTCTCCCAACGTCGCGAAAATCGAGCCGATCGCGCGCGCCGCCGAGGACTCAGGCGCCGACGCCATCTCGCTCGTCAACACCTTCATCTCGCTCGCGATCGACGCACGCACCCGCAAACCCCGTATCGGCGCCGGCTTCGGCGGACTATCCGGACCCGCCATCAAGCCCATCGCGCTACGCCTTGTGTATGAGACGGCGCAGGCCGTCAGCATCCCCGTCGTCGGACTTGGCGGCATTGCCACGGGAATCGATGCCGCGGAGTTCCTGATCGCCGGCGCGTCCGCCGTTGAGGTCGGCACGGCCACGTTCTGGGATCCGCAAGCGCCGCTGCGCATCGCCCGCGAACTCGATTCATTTTGCGCCGAGGAGTCCATCGCGAACGTCCGCGAACTCACCGGCACCCTACAGCTCAAGCAGTCGAAATCCAAACCTGTCCTAGAGGAACAGACCACCAAACCATGAAGAAGATTATCGCCACCGACAATGCTCCCAAGGCCATCGGCCCCTACTCGCAGGCCGTCGTCTACAACGGACTCGCGTTCCTGAGCGGACAGATTCCGCTCGACCCAGCCACCAACACAATGGTCGAAGGCGGCATCGAGGCTCAGACCGAACGCGTAATGGAGAATGTGAAGGGTCTGCTCGAAGCCTGCGGATCGTCGCTCGACAAGGTCCTCAAGACCACCGTATTCATCAAGGACATGGGCGAGTTCGCCAAAATGAATGAAGTCTACGCGCGGTATTTCACGGCGAATCCACCCGCGCGCGCGACCGTCGAAGCGGCACGCCTGCCGCGCGACGTGAAGGTCGAGATCGAGTGCGTCGCGATTGCGGACTAACTAGAACGTAAAGCGGGTCTGCAATTCGAGGCGTCGATTGTTCGCCGCCTCGCGTTGCGAGCGCTGCCCATTTGCGAGCCGCCCGCATTGAACGCGCTCAGGACGAACACCGCCGGATCGGCGAGGTCGAAGAGTGATGCCACGGGGTTCCGGAAATGCTGGAAGCGCGATTCGTCCGGGATTTGGCCGCGAATCGACAGGCTCTGAGCGCTGGCGGATGCACAGAGCAGGAGGCCAACGAGGAAGCCTCCAAAGAATGTCATTGAAGCGATTCCGGAAGCGGATTGACGAAGTAGGCCGCGCAAGTACACGGGTAAAGTTGCCGCTAAGGGTTGCAACAACAAACGACGAGACGGATCGCTGCTATGTTACCGTTCGTGAGCGCCGTCGACCGGAAGCTGTTAGTGTGCCGAGTACTGCGGTTGCGGCGGCTTCAGCTTGACCTCGATGGTCTTCTTTTCTTCGTTGACGTCGATGGTTTCGCCGTAGGTCTGATAGCCCTTCGCGTACACCTGGACGAGCATTTTGCCCTGAGGCAGTTCCGGAATCTTGGCGACGCCGTCCTGGTTGGTGCGAAGCTCCCAGCTCTTGATGATCTTCTTGCCGAGCTTGATGATCGACCGGCCCTCCACGAACTGGACACGGACGCTGGCGCGGTCGATAGGCTTGCCTTGCAGCGAGCGAACCTCGACGCGAATTCGGGTGGTGTCGTCGGCCGCGGCAGGAAGCGCGGCGAGACCGGCAAACAGGATCCCCGCAATTAGACTGCGCATAGATCTATTATTGCACCGCCCATCCTCCGTGAACCCGCGCGGTTAGCGAGGACGTTCGGCCGGAGGGCGTTCCGGAAGGGCGCAGGCTCCGCCGGAGATGCGCATGCGATTGCGCGCGATCCAGGCATACACCGGGTCGCCGATCGGATTCGCGAGCGGCGAGAGTCCTAGCGCGATCACAAGCGCGGACCAGGGCCAGAGCCAAGTAGCGAGCGCGGCGAAGATCCAAAACAACGGGAAGCGCAGCGCCATTCTCTTTATCGCTCGCCAGCCGGAATACACCGTCGTACCTTGAACCATCTGGAGGGCACGCTCCGATGCTTCAAGGGAAACGCCGAGCTTCATGGCTTCATCGCTGAAACGCGGCAGCCATCGGAGCGTCTTCAACCAATCGAGAGCCATCCCGGTTCTCACGGAACGCGTGCAGAATCCGCAGTCGCCGTCGTAAATGATGCTTGTCATCGCTGCTCTTGGCGTGCCTTTCGCGTTTGCGGCCATTGCAAGTCCAATCCCGCTACAGCGCGGCTCTGCTCCACTTCTACTGTACTGGATGCGCGCGGCGCGTCTTTGGACTACGCAATGTCCGGCAACAGGAACTTCTTGGGATCACCGGCCGCAATCGTAACGGCCTCCGCGGCGAGATAACCGCTTCGTACCGCCCCTTCCATGGTGGCGGGCCAGCCCGAGCGCGTCCAATCACCGGCCAGAAAGAGGTTCGAAATCGCCGTCTTTGCCAGGGGCCGCTTGGCTTCGAGGCCTTGCGCGGCCGAGAACGTCGCGCGGATCTCCTTCACGACATGGGCCTTCTCGAGTTTGGCTTCGCGCGCGGCCGGAAAGAATTCGCCGAGCTCGCGGAGCGCCATCGCGATCACATCGCCGCGGGACATCGGCGTGAGGCTGCGGGAGGCGCTAATGACAAGTTGCAGGTAGCGGCCCTCGCCCTTGTTGAACATCCACTGAATCGTTCGATCAAGCAAGGTCGCGTGCGGCAGATCGGTGATGGGCCGGTCGAACCAAAGATGGACGCCAGTAATGGGCGAGTGCGTGAACGCGGGCCAGTCGATGGCAAGCCTATCGCCCGCGAGGGGCTGCAATTTCTCGAATGGAAGCCCGGAGACAACGAAGTCCGCCGAATGAGTCTCGCCGCCGGACGTAATTGCGGCAACGCGCGAACCGTCAAAGGAGAGCGCCTCCACAGGCTCGCGAAACCGAAGGTTTACAGTAGGCATGGTTTTCCAGGCGTCCGAGCCGTACAGTTCGCCGAGCGGGACATTCGGGATTCCCATCTCATACGAATTCTTCGCCGCGAGGAAACCAAGCCACGTGACCTGAAAGCCATGCGCGGCGGCCATCTTGTCCAGGTCCTCGTTGATGGCGCTGACCAGGATCTGCAGCCAGAAGCGTTCGATCGCCTGCGGAGTCTGCCGCTTCTCCTTGAGCCAATCGAGCATGGAGATTTGATCGAGGTCCGTGCGCGTGTTGCGTTCGCGTCGAACCGCCAGCATGGCCTTCCCAATCGCGATCTTGTCCGCGAGGTTCAGGAACTGCAAACCGTGAAACGAACCCGCGAAATGGAATGGGGTCGGCAGAATGCCGGCCTTCATTGTTGACATGCGGCCGCCCGGCTCGATGAAGAAGAATTCGCGGTGAAAGGTGATGTCTTTCTCGACGTGGAGGCGCCTGTAGAAATCCAGGAGGTTGACGCAGCACCGCAGCAGGATGTGCTGGCAGTTGTCGATATGGTCGGCGGCAGGTGTTTCTCCAGAGGGCAACGCATAGGACGTCGCGCGGCCTCCGAGATAGGCCTTCGATTCGAAGAGATCGACTTCGTAGCCGGCGGATCCGAGCGCGGCCGCCGTTGCAAGGCCCGCCAATCCCCCGCCAAGAACCGCGACACGCGGCGCTGGAGGCATCAGCCCGAAATGGGAACCGGAACGCGAGAACGCTTTCCGCCGCCCCAATCTCCGTCGATCAGGTGAAGGATGATGCCGATGACGAGAGCGAGGAAGAGAACGTCGAGGATATCCATTGAGTAATTTTCCAGACGAAACTCAATTATCGGGGAGCCTTGCTGCAACGGCAAGACCTATGCGCTCCAGTACCCGTCGATCAGGCCGAATCCCAAAGCCGCCACCGCGCCGCCGATCGGAAATGCACCGACAGCCAAAATTAGCCGCAACCAGGGGTTCCTAGTACTTTGGATGCTGATTACGGCCTGCGGGATCAACATAAAGGCTAGCACGATGGCATATCCGGTCCAGCCGTGACTGCACCAGGGGCAGTGCTTTCCGTGCGCGGAGTGGATGTTGCAGGCGAGGTCGGCGCCGGCCCAGAGCGCACGGCAGCCGCAGCGAAAGACGAAGTTGCAAAAGTTGATGAAAAACGCGCAGGTAATCGTGGCGGAAACAGCAAAGATGCCCGCCGCTACCTGCCACGGTTTCCGAGCCCACATCGCCTATCGAGCGCCTACCAGCGGCTTCGCGTGCCCGTAGATCCGGACCATGTTCTCTATCAGTCGCAGACCGCATTCGCCGTCGAGCGTCAGGATGGACTCCGGGTGGAATTGGACCGCCTCAATCGGCAACTCCCGATGCCGGACGCCCATAATCACGCCATCTTCAGTTTCCGCCGTGATCTCGAGGACTGCCGGCAGTTTGTCGCGGATCGCAAACAGCGAGTGATAACGGCCGACGCGGAACGTCTCCGGCAGGCCCTCAAAGACCCCTTTGTTGAAGTGGCGGACGAGCGACGGCTTGCCGTGCATCGGATAGTCCAACACGCCTAGCTCTCCGCCGAAGGCTTCGACGATTCCTTGCAAGCCGAGGCAGACACCGAACGTCGGCGCTTCAACCTTCGCCGCGTGGCGAACCAGCGCGGGCACGCCGAAGTCCGACGGCCGGCCGGGTCCCGGTGAGATGAGGATCAGACTCGGCGCAATCTGCTCGATCAATTCCGGCGGAAATCCAGCGCGATAGGTGACGACGTCGGCGCCGGTCTGGCGCGCGTAATTGGCGAGCGTATGGATAAAGCAGTCGTCGTTATCGACGAGAAGCAACTTTACGCCCGCACCATTTTCGCGCTCAACGGACGGCGCCACTGACTCAGGCGCAGCGCCGAGAACGCGGAAGAAGCCGGTGGCTTTCATGCGCGTTTCCTGCTCTTCGAGCGCGGGCACGGAGTCGTAGAGCAGCGTCGCGCCGACCGGATAGCGGGCGATCCCATCCCGCAGATGAATCGTGCGGATCAGGATGCCGGTGTTGATGTCGCCATCCAGCGAGATCATGCCGACCGCGCCGCCGTACCAGCCGCGCGCGTCCTTTTCGAGCTTCTCGATGGCCTGGGCGGCCCATTTTTTGGGGGCTCCAATGATGGTGACGGCCCACATGTGCGTGAGAAACGCATCGAGCGAATCGAAGCCCTCGGCCAGCGTCCCCTCGACGTGGTCGACCGTGTGGAAGACTCCGGCGTAGCTCTCGATGAGGCGGCGTCCGATCACTTTGACGGAGCCCGGCACGCAGACGCGCGACTTGTCGTTGCGGTCGACGTCCGAGCACATCGTGAGTTCCGATTCTTCCTTCGCGGAATTCAGCAGTTCGCGAATCGAGTCCGCGTCGCGCAGCGGATCGCCGGTGCGGCGCGCGGTCCCGGCAATGGGGCAGCTTTCGACGCGATGTCCTTCGATGCGGACGAACATCTCGGGCGACGCGCCGATCAACTGTTCGTCGCCCAATTGCAGGAAGAATTCGTATGGGCTGGGGCTCGCCTTCTGGATCTTCCGAAAGAGGTCCGAAGGCTTGCCCGCATAAGGCGCCTGGAACGTCTGGCGGAGCACGACCTCGTAATAGTCGCCCTGCCGCATCCCTTCGCGTACCGTCTCGACGCCCGCCATGTACTCTTCCGGCGTGTGGTCGGACGTGATCGGCGCGGGCTTCTGCTTCGGCGCTTTGGGGACGCGGGCGCCATCACGCGTGAGGCCTTTGGTCGAGCGCTCGGCGGAAGAGAAGTCGAACTGGAAACGCTCGATCTGCTCTTTCTTGCGATCCATCAGATAAATGTCATCGCAGAGGTAGAGGTGCAGATCCTTGACGCCTTCGCGCGGAAGCTTCAGCTCGATGGGGTCGAATTGAAAGATCAGATCGTAGCCGAAGGCCCCGATCAGCGCCAGATGCGAACCGTGATTGCCGAACTCATGGATCAGCGTTCTCAGTATCGAAAAGGCGGACGGCTGCTTGCTGCGCTCTTCCTCGGGGAAGAGTTTGGGCAGCGGCCGGAGCGTTCCGTGGAGCGAGCCGCCGTCGATCCCAAACCGCTCCCAGTGGGGATGCGCTTCGAGCACCGGAAGCAGCAGGCGGTTAATGATCTCGCCTCGCTCGTTGAGCGGGCGGAACTGGACCTCCCGTCCGACGGCCACGATCTCGAGAGGTGGGCAAACCGAGGCGAAGTCCCAACGCGAGTAGCGCTCCGGGTATTCGTAGCCGGACGAGAGGTAGGCTCCGCGATGCGTGTCCAGTTTGCGGAGGATCTGTTCGAGGCCCTTCGCGTAGGGCGCGCGGGATGCGTTCCGAGTGACGGTGATGCCGCTGCGCGTGAGAAATTCTGAGACTGCCACTTACAAATTTCCTTCGTTCGGATCAATCTATTTTGCCGCCGGCTTTGGCGGAGCCGCGAACTCGATGAAGTTTCCATCGGGGTCGGCGATGAACAGGATGCGCGCGAGCCGGCCGAAGTCGGTGGGCGGCATCACGATTTTCGCGCCCGCCTCCGTCAGCCACTTCTGTGCGGCGTCCGCGTCCTTCACCATAAAGGTGAAGTAGCGGAATCCAATAGCCTCCTGCGGTCCGCCGGTTTTCTTCGGCGCGTTGGCAGGTGCCTGCCAGAACTTGATGACGGTCGGGCCGGCCATGTAGCTGTATTTCGTACCGCCGTTCGGAAGATCCTGCGTCGGCTGTTCGGCGAGGCCGAGCAATTTGCCGTAGAAAGCGCGCGATTTCTCGACGTCGCCGACCGTCAGTCCGATCGCGGCGCGCTGCAGTAGCGCCGGCTCCGCGCCCGCCGGGAGTTCGACGATCTCGATCGCGTTGCCGTCCGGGTCAGGTGCAAAACAGTACCGCGCCTTGCCGGCCTGGTTCCAGACGACATCCGTGTTGGTTTTAGACTTTAATCGCTTCTCGATAGCTGCGCCGTCCGACGTATAGAGGGTGAC
>JBDTTK010000065.1:0-11094 GCA_039930685.1 Bryobacteraceae bacterium
GATCTCACTCAATGGCTGCGCCTCCAACTAGGCGACGGAGCCCTCGGCGCCCACCGCCTTATTTCCGCCAAGAACCTCCGCGAAACGCACACGCCGCAGATGGTCATCCGCCCCGAAGAATGGGGCCGCAGCTACAACCCGGAAACAAACCAGATGACCTACGGCATGGCCTGGACCCTGCAGGACTACCGGGGCATGCACGTCGTCGCGCATGGCGGCGCAATCGATGGCTTCCGAGCCGCGATCACCCTCGTCCCCAAGGACCGCCTCGGCATCGTCGTCCTCTCCAACCTCGGCGAGGAGAACATGCCCGAGGCCCTCCGCTGGATGATCCTCGATCTCATCCAAGGACTTCCCGCCCGCGACTGGAACGAAATGCTGATCGACCGCGGACGGAAACAGGAAGAGGCACAAGTAACCGCCGAGAAGCTGATCCAGGAAAAGCGCCAGAAATTCACCAAGCCCTCGAAGACCCTCGATCAGTACACCGGCACCTACGAGGAGCCCGCCTACGGACGCGCCACGGTCATGCTCGACGACGGAAAGCTCCGCTTCGCCTGGAGCAATTTCCGCGGCGCACTGGAGCACTATCACTACGACACGTTCCGCGTCCAGGCGCCCCGCCTCGACGGACTCGCTCGCTTCGAACTCAACGCCAACGGCGACGTGACTACCCTCGAAATGCTCGGCGTCGAATTCAAAAAGGTCACCCCGTGAAACTGCTTCTTTCTTTGTTACTCCTCGCGAGCCTCTCCGGGTTCGCCGCAGACCCCGCCCAGGAGCGACTCGAATCCGAACTCGCCCGCTTCGCGAAAATCACCGACGGCACCCTCGGCGTCGCTGCCCGGCACCTCGAATCCGGACGCTCCATTACCCTAAACGCCACCGGTCGCTATCCGATGGCGTCCACGTTCAAGATCCCCATAGCCGTCCAGCTTCTTTCCAAAATCGATCGCGGCGAGCTCCGGCTCGATCAAATGGTCGAGATTAAAACCTCCGATCTGCATCCCGGCTCGGGAACCATCTCGCAACTACTCAACAAGCCCGGCGTCTCGCTCTCTATCCGCAACCTGATGGAACTGATGCTGCTCATCTCCGACAATTCCGCAACCGACATCCTCCTCAAGCTCGCCGGCGGACCCGCCGCCGTGACGGCCAAAATGAAGGAACTCGGCCTCCCCGGAATCCGCGTGGACCGCTCCTGCGCTCAGCTCATTTCCGACGTCCTCGGCGCCGAACTCCCCGGCGAAAACTCGTGGACCCCCGAAATGTTCAAGCGCCTCTACAGCGCCATCGCCTACGACAAACAAGTGGTCGCCCAGGAAGCCTTCTACCAGGACCCGCGCGATACCGCCGTGCCCGCCGAGATGACCGCGCTGCTCGAAAAAATCCAGCGCAAGCAACTCCACAAGCCGGAATCCGCCGAACTCCTGCTCGACATCCTTAGCCGCTGCAAAACCGGCGACCTGCGCATCAAAGGACTGCTCCCCAAAGGTGCCATCGTCGCCCACAAAACCGGAACGCTCAGCGGAATCCACGAATCCGCCCTCGCCACCAACGACGTCGGCATCATCACTCTCCCCGATGGCGCCGGCCACGTGGCCCTCAGCATCTTCGTCAAATTCGCCAAAGAACCCAACGAAGTCGCCGAACGCGAAATTGCCCAAACCGCGCGCGCAATCTACGACTACTTCCTCTATACCGCGTCCACCGGGAAGACCGCCCTTCACTACGACAAGCTCGCGGACCGCATCGCTGACTCCCTGAAGCTCTCGCGCGGCGAGCGCGTCATCGTCCGCTACGACCCCGGCTTCTTCCACGAAATCACCGCACCCCTCAAGGCCCGAATCGAAAAGTCCGGCGCTATCCCCATCGAGCTCGCGTACCAGGACGTGAACGCCAAAGACGACGGCCGCCTCGCGAAGCCCCTCGAAACCGCCGACGTGTATCTCTGGATGCCTTTCCGCTCGGATGCCAGAGCCGTCCCCTCTGGCGAAGCCGAACTCCTGAAGAAATGGCTTGACGCCGGAGGCCCCCACCGCGAAATCCATTTCCACTGGCAGCAAGGCAGTGTCCTCGCCGACGGACTCGTCACCCGCCACCCCGCCGCCTACGACAAGCTCTACGAGGACGCTGTCCTCGACATCGATTACAAAGCCCTCGCCGCCGCCCAGGACGCCGTCGTCAGTACACTCCGCTTCGGCAGCATCCGCATACGCACGCCCGCTGGAACGGACTTGCTGTTCCGGCTCGAAAAGCGCCCTGTCAACAAACAGGATGGCGACGCCTCCGCCGCCCGCATGAAGTCCGCCCAAGTCCGCGTCGACCGCGAGATCGAACTGCCCGCCGGAGTCGTCCGCGTCGCGCCGCCCGAGAACACCGTCAACGGAACGCTCGTCATTCCGGAGGCTCGCTTCAGCACTCCCGCCGGCATCAAGCCCGGCGAAGACCGTAGGGCAGAGAACTCGCACGAAGTCGTTGCGAAAAACATTCGCTTCGAAATCCAGGGGGGGCGGATTACCAAAGTGACGGCATCCGTCAACCAGAAAGCCGTCGAGGACTACCTCAAGGCCAACGCACCCGCGTCCTATCGCTTCCGCGAACTCGGCATCGGAACCAACCCTAAGCTCACCGTCCAACCCGGCACCGACGTTCTCCCCTACTTCGGCTACGGCGCCGGGGTCGTCCGCATCAGCCTTGGCGACAACGAAGAGATCGGCGGTGCGGTCCGCGGCGGATTTTCCCGCTGGTTTTTCCTCCCGGACGCGACGGTCGACATGTACGGCACTCCGCTCATTAAGAACGGCAAGCTGATCCTCGATTGATTCTCGAGTTTCGGGCCGCGAGTGTCAGCGAGCGGCCGGGAACAACTGCTCGGCGCGTTCCTATAGTGCCAGTTTCTTTTACCAGATAATGATGCCTGGTAATCGCCATAATTATCGGCATCAGACTCGAAATGGAACCAAATAATACGATTCGGCATACCGAAAAAATCTCGGTGTGGATCGCGCGGTTTAGCCGGATGACGCCGTCTCATCCTTCTTAATATTGAGCACCTGCAATGGCTTGTCGCTGAATCGGTCCACCACGATACCGCTGTGAACCGTAGGTGTGATCTCTTCGGGAACGCGCACGCTTGGAAAGCCACCACAGCATTACGGCCGTTGGAACCAGCGAGCAAGGCGCCAGGCCCGAATAGTCCACGATTTGGCGAGTGAAATTGCTAGACGGGCCAAGGATTTTCTGTCCGATGCCAGACGCGTTTCTTCGATACTTCGGGCCAATGGATGATCACGGCGTCTGGCAACACGTCACAGCATTAAACCTCGAACTCGGCGTCTCCTGGACGCACCCCGGTTCCCGAATCATAAAGGTCCGTACCGACTGAAGCCCGCTGGTAGGCGCCTCGTTGATTCTCTCGGAAGCTTGCTGGATTAGTGAAGCGGTGTTGTTTTGTCGAACCGAGAGGACACGATGCGGTTCTATCGGTACAGCCGATAGAACCGCATCGAAAGAATGAGCTTGATCCACGTGTAACGCTGTGTTAACTTTTCAGCCACATCCAAGAATCGTCGAAGGGGAGGTTGGGCAATGCGTGTCCGCTGTTATTTTCTGGCGCTGCTAATTCTGCTGAGTGGAGTTCAACAGACGTTGTTCGCCCAAGGCGGCTCGGCAAGTCTTTCGGGCACCGTGAACGATCCCAGCGGAGCGATCGTACCGGGGGCAACCGTCCAAGCAACCAAGGTGGACACGAACACTGTCCAAACCACTCAAACCAACGCGGTTGGCCTGTATACATTTCCGCGGCTTGCGCCCGGTCGGTATCGGATCTCCATCAAGAGCGCCGGCTTCAAGGAGTTCATCGTAACCGACGTGGTTCTCCATGTCGGCGACACGGTTTCGCAGAATTTCAAAATGGAACTCGGCGCCGCCACGGAATCGGTCTCGGTGGCCGCTACGGCGGTCCTGTTGAACACCGAGGATGGAACCGTCGGAACCGTCATCGAGCGGAAGGTCATCGAGAGCATGCCTCTGAATGGGCGTAGCTTTCAGGGCCTGATTACCCTTAGCCCCGGCGTCGCTACCGTGGCGCCCTCGTCCGGTAGCTCCGGACAATTCGTTGTGAACGGGCAGCGCACCGACACGAACTACTTCACCGTGGACGGCGTCAGCGCCAACGTCGGCGCGCCGACCGCGGGTTCGCTCCAGTCGAACGGCGTTGGCGCTACCCCCACGAATTCCTCGACGGGCGGCTTCAACAACATGGTGTCGGTGGATGCGCTCCAGGAATTTGTCATCACGACGTCAAACTTCGCCCCCGAGTTCGGACGCACCCCTGGCGGCCAGATTTCGCTCGTCTCCCGTGGCGGCACAAACTCCTTCCACGGCACGGCGTTCGAGTATCTGCGCAATACCGTTCTCGATGCCAACGACTGGTTTCTAAACGCTGCCGGCAAGGATCGCGGAATCGTGCAGCAGAACGACTTTGGTGGCGTGTTCGGCGGCCCGATCAAGAGGAATAAACTGTTCTTCTTTGCCTCCTATGAAGGACTGCGTCTCCAGGCGCCGACTCCCTCCGTCAAGAAGGTGCCCACGCAATCGGCGCGGGATCTGGCGAAAATCGCGACCCTCGGCGGCGTAACCGGATACATGGCCCAGTTTGCGAATGCATACCCGCTGCCGGATGGAAACCCGAGCACCGTGTGCACGAACTTCACCAATTGCCAGGCGGACTACACCGCAAGCTTTCCGGGCAAAAGCTCGCTCGACTCCTATAGCGGACGCCTCGATTACACCATCTCTCAGAAAATGAGCCTGTTTGGACGCTACTCCCACGGCCCTTCTGATATCAAATCAGACAACAGTGTGTTCCGGACGTCGATCGCCAATACGAACGAGGTCTACACCGCTGGATGGACCGTGGTGCCAACCACCTCGACCACCAACGATCTTCGCTTCAACTACACAAGCTCGACTACGGTGAGGGGCTCCAACCCGCTCAATTACACTGGAAGCCTGTCAACCATCTACCCTTCCGGCTTCGCGCAGCCGCCTGCTGAGTACCTGAATAACCCGAGCCGAATCGGCATTGCCGTCAGCGGATTTGTCACCGATGCGTTCAGCTTGGCTCCCGGCGGGGCGGACAATAGCAACGCACAGATCAACATCGTCGACACCTTCGGCTGGGTCAAGGGATCGCACCGGTTCCGGTTTGGAGCGGATTTCAGGCAGTTCGATCCCTCCGTCAACCAGAACAACTACAACGGCGGTTACACGTTCGCGCAAAACTCTACCGCCCAGGCCGGCCTCCCCGCCGTCGCGAACGTTTGTCCGGCCGGTTCGCTGCCGGCCAGCGCCGGCACGACGATCCCCGGTTACATCTGTGGCCAGGCAACGCTCGCGAACATCCAACGCAACTACCTGGATAATTACCGCTACCGCCAGTACTCGTTTTTTGCTCAAGACACATGGAAGCTGTCCCGTCGCCTTACTATGACGTACGGCGTGCGCTGGGACATCAATCCCCCGTATTCCTGGACCAGCAACAATGACGGCTTCTCCGTCAAGGAAGGTACGTTTTCGAAGACAGACGTGTCGAAAATCCAGATCAACCCGTTTGGCACGTCCGCCTACAAGACAACTTGGGGAAACTTTGCGCCGCGCATAGGCGTTGCCTACCAGCTTTCCGACAACCCACGTTGGGGCCGCGTCCTTCGCGCAGGTTGGGGCTTGTTCTATGACACCGGCTCCCAGATCGGCAGCGGAGTCGGCACTCCGTACAGCGCGCGGTTTAACAACACGGGTTCTGGCACCATTGCACGGTACGTCAACGTCCCGGTCAGCCTCGCGGACACTTTGTACGTGACTCCCCCGATCGGCCGCACCGACCTTCCTGTGAGCAATGGCGGTCTGGACTATCTGGCCGATCCCAACTTCACGCTGCCGTACGTGCACCAGATGAATGTCACGCTGGAACAACAGCTTTGGGGAAAGCAAACGCTGCAGGTCGGCTATGTGGGAGGAATCGGACGCGGGTTGCTCGGCGCCCTGGTCTATCCGGCAAACTCCGGCAATCCCGCAGTCTTCGCTCAGATCAATCCGATCACCGGCGCGATCACAACTGACTCGCTCATCCTGATGGGAAACTACTCGACGTCGGACTACCATTCGCTACAGACGAAATTCCAGCGGCAGTTCTCCCGCGGGCTCTCGTTCATTACTTCTTACACCTGGTCCCATTCGATTGATGACCTATCCAACAACGGTCCGAGACTGACGGCCAAGATCCTCCCCACGGCCGCTCAGCTCTCTACCGGGTTGCCGACCACCCTGCTCCGCGGCAACTCCGACTTCGACATCCGTCACAACCTCGCCCTCTCGATGGTTTTTGACATCCCCAGTCCCGCGAATGCCTTTGCCCGCGCCATCCTCGGCCACTGGTCTTTCGATCCGATTTACCATTTCCAGAGCTCCTCGCCGATGGACCTGTTGTCCGGTACTTCGGGGGCGATCGGGGGAACCAGCTATTCGCAGCGTCCCAATCTGATCCCCGGAGTTCCGGTCTATGTGTATGGAGACGAATGCGCGACCCAGAACGGCGGACGCGGATGCCCCGGCGGTTTTGCCCTCAACCGGGCGCCGGTTACGGCCGCCATGACCGCCAGCGCAGGCTGCCTGGCGCCGACGGCCACCAACGCCAAGGGTGCATTTTGCACACCGGCGACTGTGGGCGGCCAAGTAGTTTCCGGCAATCTCGGGCGCAACGTAATCCAGTCGTTCTCCCTTCAGGAGTTGGATTTATCGTTGCATCGTGACTTCGTGTTCACCGAACGATTCCGGCTGCGATTCCAGTTCGACCTGTTCAACGTGTTCAACCATCCACAATTCGGTACGTTTAGCAGCACGTTGAATAACGCGGCCTTCGGTACTGTCACGAACATGGCGAACTCCAGCCTCGGCTCGGGCGTCGCGGCCGGGAACGGATTCAATCCCATCTTTAGCACTGGCGGTCCGAGGAACGCCCAGTTTGCGCTGAAGCTGTACTTCTGACTAGAGGAAGCGCCCCCTGCCACAGGGGCTGCATCTCCTGAATCTGGAACCCTGGGGTCGGCAACCGAACCCCGAAAAACGCGCGCGGAACACCCACCGCGCGCGTCTCTCTTTGTACCTGCCCCAGTCATTCTTGGCTGCAACTTCCATCGAACACGAATTCTATCCCCGATTTCGCCGATCTTCGGTTACCTAACGCGCCCTGCGCAGTAACTTCTCTTACCCTTCAGGGAGAGGAGCGTTTGGGAACATGAGCGGACGCAATCTGATCGACAACCTGGCGCAGGACTTTCGCTTTTCGATCCGGCAGCTTCGTAAGAATCCGGGGTTCGCAATCACCGCGCTGCTGATGATTGCTCTCGGAATCTGCGCGAGCGTTTCAATCTTCGCCTTCGTGGATGCGGCCTTGATCCGCCCGCTTCCCTACAGAGATGCGTCGCGCCTCGTCGGTGTCTACGAGACCGTGAAGATGTTCCCGCAAAGCAATCTTTCGTACTTCGACTTCGTGGACTGGAAGAAGCAAAACACCTCTTTTAACGGCTTCGATGCGTATAACGGTTCAGGCGCGACCCTGCAAACGCCTTCGGGCGTCATTCCGCTCCCTGGAACTCGCGTGACCGCCGGATTCTTCCGGACCCTGGGCGTAACACCGCTCATCGGGCGTGACTTTCAGGAAGGCGAAGACAGCACTTCGGCGCAGGCTACCGCCATGCTGAGCTATTCCGCGTGGCAGACCCGCTATGGCGGGCGAGCGGACGTCCTAGGCACGACCGTGACGCTGAACGACACGCCCACGGTCATCATCGGCGTCCTGCCGAAAGAATTCCATTTCGCTCCCGCCGAGCCGGCCGATTTCTGGATGGCGCTCCGTGCGGCAGGTTCGTGCGAACTCCGCCGGAGCTGCCACAACCTGTACGGCGTCGCCCGCCTAAAGGACGGCATTCCATTCGAGGCCGCGCTCGCGGATGTACGATCCATCGCAAAGCAACTGGAGCGGCAGTATCCGGACATGAATCGCGATCAGGGAGCGACGCTGGCTCCGCTCACCGAGGTGATCGTGGGAAACATCCGCCCGATTCTGCTCGTGTTGTTCGGTGGCGCATTCTTGCTGCTCGTGATCGCCAGCGTGAATGTGGCCAGCCTGTTGCTCGTCCGGTCCGAGAGCAGACGGCGCGAGATCGCCGTACGGGCGGCGCTGGGAGCTTCAGCGTCGCGGATGGCCAGTCAATTCATAATCGAAGGCGTCGTCCTGGTGGCCGCCGGCAGCGCGCTCGGGATCCTCGGAGCGTGGTGGCTGATGCAGGTCCTGACGACGCTGATCCCCGCCAACATGATGGCGAGCATGACCTATCTGCACGGCATCGCGCTAAACGGCCGAGTGCTCGCGTTCGCGGCCGGGGTGTCCTTGTTGGCCGGCGTGCTGTTCTCGATCACGCCGGCCCTGCGCCTCGCTTCTCCGCGGATACGCGAAGGCTTGGCGGAGGGAAGCCGAGGTTCGGCTGGGTTAGCCTGGCGGAGGCTGGGCTCGAAGCTGGTGGTCATCGAATTGGCGACCGCCATGATCCTGCTGGTATCGGCGGGGCTGCTGACGAAAAGCCTGAACCGCTTGCTCCATGTCGAACTGGGGTTCCAGCCGGATCATCTCGTGGCGATGCAGGTAGGCGCTCCGCAGGCGCGCTACGGCAAGGCCGCGCAGGCCATCGCGTTCGAGCGCGAGGTCAAGAGCCGCGTCGAGCAGTTGCCCGGTGTCGCGTCCGTCGCCGTTTCGACCGGCGTTCCGATCAGCCACAACGGGAACACGATGTGGTTTCGCGTCTTGGGCCGGCCGTGGCACGGGGAGCATCTCGAATGTCCGGAACGCGATGTCAGCGCGAATTATTTCTCGACAATCGGCGCCAAGCTGATCCGCGGGCGGTACTTCACCGAAAGCGAGGACGCCTCAAAGCCTCCCGTCGCCATGATCAATCAGGCGTTCGCGCGGCAGCACTTTCCGGGCGAGGAGCCCGTGGGAAAGCAGATCACGTACGTGAGAGACGACGTGCGGCCCATCGAAATCGTGGGCATCGTAGAGGATGTGCGCGAGGGTCCGCTCGACGCGGCGATTCCGCCGGTGCTGTACATTCCCTTCAATCAGGATCCGTCGAGTTTCTTTTCGCTGATCGTCCGCGGTCCAGGCGGGAATGGAACGACGCAGGCTGAGGAGTCGCTGCTGCCGGTGCTCGTGTCGCTGCTTCATGGCATGGATCCGGGCGTGGTGACGCTAAATGGCATGACCCTGCGCGACCGCATCCAAAAGCTGCCGTCGGCATATTTGAAGCGCTCGTCCGCATGGCTGGTCGGAGGCTTCGCCGCGACGGCGCTATTGCTCGCCATGATCGGCCTATACGGAGTCGTCGCATATTCCGTGAGTCAGCGGACGAGAGAGATTGGCGTGCGGATGGCGCTCGGCGCCGGAGCGGGTTCGGTGTGTCAGATGATCCTGCGCGAAGCCGGAGTACTGGTGGCAATCGGAGTCGTGTCGGGGCTCGCGTGTTCCGTCGCGGCGGCAACGTTCCTGCGAAAGATGCTGTTCGGCGTAGAGGGCTGGGATGTCCCCACTCTGGCCGGGGTCGCGGTGCTGCTGAGTCTCGCGGCGCTGGCGGCGAGTTATGTGCCGGCCCGGCGGGCCGCCGCGGTGAATCCGGTCGTGGCCTTGCGTTCAGAATAGTTCGGGTCCAGTTGGCGCGGGCGATGGGGCTCCACGCCGCACTCCGCAGCGGGTGGAGACTGCAGGGAGATTGGTCTTGAGGGTGGTACTTGAGCACAGTTTCCCGCTGCTGTCCTACGACAGCATGGGACGCGCCCAAACGCTCACCAGCGGCGGATCCACAGTCACGTCCGCGACCTACGGGACCGCCAACGAGCTCCTCTCCCTCAACGGCCAGACGTTCACCTACAACACGCTCTTCCAGCTCACGCGCATCCAGGGCAACGGCATCGACATCAGCTACGCCTACTCCGCGTCCCAGAACAACGGCAAATTCACCTCGCAAACCGACAACGTCTCGGGTGAGCAAGTCGTTTACACTTACGACTCCCTGCAGCGGCTCGCGACCGCCCTGACCACGCCGGCCACTGGGGTTCCGCAATGGGGGCAGCGCTACACCTACGACCGGTGGGGCAACCTCACCGACCAGGATGTGTACAATCCGAACAATGATCCCAACCTCGCCGCGCCGACGTATCATGTAGCCGTGGACGCCCACACCAACCGCACGCTGTATTCCGGCGGATTCGACGCCAACGGAAACGCCACCGACGGCATCAACAGCGCCTTCGACGTGGAGAACCGCCTCGCGTGGATGTACGCGAGCAGCAACATCGTCAACTACGGTTACGCCGCCGACAACAAGCGCGTGTTCAAGGCCCTCCTGACCACGCCCGGCGGAGTCCCCACGCTCAGTTCCGAGGAGGTGTACTTCTACTCCGTTACCGGCCAGAAGCTCGGGACGTACTCGATCTCGGGCGACCAGAGTCCGGCGTTTACGCAAACGTCGACCAACGTGTGGTTCGGCGGCCGGCTCATCCAGCGCAACGGCTCCACCGTCGCGCCGGACCGCCTCGGCTCCATCGGCAAATACTATCCCTACGGCCAGGAAAAAGGCTCCGGCAATCCGGCGAACGGAGTCGAGAAGTTCGCCACCTACACGCGCGACGCGGAGACGGGCCTCGATTACGCGGACCAGCGCTATCACGGTCCGGGGACGGGGCGGTTCTTGAGCCCGGACCCCTTTGCGGGCAGCCGCCGACCGCAGAAACCGGGATCTTGGAACCGATACGCCTATGTTGGTGGCGATCCAGTGAACCGCCGCGACCCAAGCGGCCTCTGTGACGTCGTGGTTGGCGGAATCACGCAGTCGAGTACAAGTTCTCTTGGGTTGAACTTGTTCTCAACTGCCATTGGAGCCACTCAGGCATTTCCGTACGCTGGCGGGCCCTCGGTGCCCGAAGGCCTCGCTGCTGTCTTCGGGCAGGGCGTCTACGGGGCTAGCTCCGAGACGCTTG
>JBDTTK010000066.1:0-11035 GCA_039930685.1 Bryobacteraceae bacterium
GACGAGGCGCGCCAGTCGATGGACTGCAGGAAGTCCGCCTCTTCGCGCCAATGTGGCCGGACCTTCACGAAGAGCTCGAGATACACTTTGCGGCCGAGCATTTTTTCGATTCCGAGCCGCGCCATAGTGCCGATCTTCTTGAGCACCGATCCGCCCGCGCCAATGACAATGGCCTTCTGCCCCGGACGCTCCACGTATATCGCGGCGCCGATGCGCGTCAGCTTATCCGAATCTTCCCAGGTCTCTACCAGCACCGCCACGGCATGCGGAACCTCTTCCTTGGTAACACGCAGCACCTGCTCGCGGATCATCTCGGCAACCAGGAAGCGCTCGGGCTGATCTGTCAGATAATCCTCGGGGAACATCGGCGGACCCTGCGGCAGCCGCTCCACGATGGCGTCGCGAAGTTCGGGAATGCCGTCGCCGTCCTGGGCGGAAACCGGAAAGTAGTCCGCGAATTCGTGCGCCGCTTTGTACTGCTCAATCAGCGGCAGAACCTTCTGCTTGGGTTCGACGCGGTCGATCTTGTTCAGCACCAGGAATGCAGGCGTCGAGACCTTGCGGATCATGTCGATGGCCTGGCGGTCCGCTTCCTTGAAGGATTGCGAGCCGTCGGTGACGAACAGCAGCAGATCGCGGTCTTCGAGGGCGGCGCGCACGGTCTCCATCATGCGCTTGTCGAGTAGCGATTCCGTCTTATGGATTCCCGGCGTGTCAACGAAGACGATTTGCACGTCAGGCAGGGTGACGACGCCCTGCACGCTGGTCCGCGTAGTTTGCGGCTTGCTCGAAACGATGGCGAGCTTCTCGCCAAGAAACGCATTCAACAGTGTCGACTTGCCCGCGTTGGGCCGTCCCAGGATCGAGACGAACCCGGTTCGATGCTTGCGTTTGCTCACTCGGCGGCTCCGTTGGCTGCTTTTGACACGCGGACCTGGTCCACGCGCAGTCCGCTGCTGGCCAACACTTGAATCACGATTCCGTCTCGTTCCACTGTTTCTCCTTGCCGAGGCACATGCCCCAGCCATTCCTGCACCAACCCGCCCACGGTGGTGGACTCCGGGTCTTCCTGCGGACGGAAGTCGATCAACTCGCGCAGCCGCCCGATGTCGTAACTGCCGGATACAACGAACGTGCCATCGGGACCTTCGGTCACATCGCGGTCGGGCTCGTGCTCATCGCGGATCTCACCGACGATTTCCTCGACCATATCTTCGAGCGTGACAAGCCCCGCCGTGTTGCCGTATTCGTTGACGACGATCGCCATATGGGCCCCATCGTTCTGCATTTCACGGAGCAGGTCGTTGACCGGTTTCGCTTCCGGCACGATGCGGACAGGACGCAAAATGTCGCGGACTTTCTTCTCGGAGCGGTCGTGCTCGGACAACTCGAACATGTCGCGCACGTGGACAAATCCTTTGATGTCGTCGATCGAATCGCCAAACACGGGCAACCGCGAGTACTGCTGCTGGATGGCGAGCTCGCGTAATTGCTCGAGCGGTGCATCTTCCGCAATGGTCACCATGGAGGGCCGCGGTGTCATCACTTCGCGGACCGTCTTGTCGCCGAACGCGACGACGCTCTGGATCAGCTTCCGATCGTCCTCTTCGAGGATTCCCTCTTCGGCGCCTGCTTCAATCAAGGCTTCGATGTGCTCGGCCGAATCCGGCTCATCTTCTTGCGTCCGGTCGTCGCCGCCCAAATCGAAGAGCGACTGAAAGAATAGCAACGCCCAGGTTAGCGGCATCACCAGAACAAAAAGCCCGCGGCAGATAGGAACGAATGCCTGCAGCCACCGGCCGGTACTTCTCCGGTAGATCACCTGGGGACCGATATGCGCAGCCACGATCGCGATAGCCGATGCGGCAAGCAGCGCCGTTGCCACAGCGTCGACGCGGAACACAGCGCCGTCCGCGGTCAGAGCGCACGTAAGAATCGCGATGAGGATCAGGCAGCCGTGCTTGACCAGCGAGAGCGAGATCAGCGCCTTCTCCGCCTTCAGCCCGAATCGATCTTCAAGCGTCTCCTTGAAATATTCAAGAGCGGGAGATTCGCGGGTTCGGATTCGCAGCGCCTCCAGATATAGGAGCTGTATGGTGCTCGAGATAAACAGGAGGATCGCGAACGTGGAAAGAAGCACCAGTAGACCGATGGTCATGGCGCGTTTCCGCCGCCGGACGTCCGGCTGATGAGACCAACCGGCAATTCGAACTCGCGCCGCCAGCGTTCTTCCGCCCGGCGCATCTTTCCCTCGTCGAGTTCATGGTCGTATCCACGAAGATGCAGGACGCCATGCAGCATCAGGATGCGCAGTTCCGTTGCAAGCGAATGCCGGAATTGGCGCGCCTGTGCGGCGGCCCGGTCCACCGATATCGCGATGTCACCCAGCGGCCCGCTGGCGGCACCCGACGGAAATGAGAGGACATCGGTCGCGTAATCCTTGCCCAGAAAATCCCGATTCAATCGCCGGAGGGCCCGGTCGTTCGCAATCACACAGGCGAACGGCCGCTTGCCGCCGACACGCAACGACAAGTCCGCGGCGAAGGCGCGCAAGGGCCCGCGGCGCAACGCGCGAGGCGCGTTCTCAAATAGGACCGTACTGGGTTCAGGAGCCATCAGGCGCGGACTTACTCCGCCGTCGATCCGGCCGGCAAAACCGGCGCAGGCTGAGGCTGCGCAGTCGGGCTCTGGACCGGTCTCTGGTCAGGCAGGCGGAAAGAAAGCTGGCGGCCGGTTCCTATTGTTTCGGAATGTGACTCGTACGCCTTGACGATTCGCTGAACGAGGCTATTACGGACCACGTCGCGGTCGTCAAAATAGGTGAAGTTAATGGCGTCGATGTCCTTGAGAATCTCGGCGACCTCGATCAATCCGCTGCGCTGACCGAAGGAAAGATCGATCTGCGTGATATCACCCGTGACCACCATCTTCGAATTGAAGCCCATTCGCGTGAGGACCATCTTCATCTGTTCCGGAGTCGCGTTCTGCGCCTCGTCGAGAATGATAAAGCTGTCGTTCAGCGTGCGGCCCCGCATGAAGGCGAGCGGCGCGACTTCGATCACCGACTTCTCCAGGAACTTCTCAACCTTCTCCACTTCAATCATGTCGTAGAGAGCATCATACAGCGGGCGCAGGTACGGATCGATTTTCTCCTGCACGGTTCCGGGCAAAAAGCCGAGACGTTCTCCAGCCTCAACCGCCGGACGCGTCAGAATGATGCGGCTAACCTTCTTGTTGAGCAGCGCGCCGACGGCCATCGCGACCGCGAGATACGTCTTGCCGGTGCCAGCGGGCCCGATGCCGAACACCAGGTCGTGCCGTTCAATCGCTTCCACGTAGCGGCGCTGATTGATCGTTTTCGGCGCGAGCACTTTCTTCCCGAAAGTTCGCTGCTTGCCGCCGTCGACCACGGCGCGCAGCGTCGCGCCGGGATCCGAAACAACCAATCGCAAGTGGCTGTTCAGATCGCCATTGTGAAACGCATGGCCTTCCTTCACCAGGGCCGCGAAATCCGTCAAAATGCGCTCTGCGCGCTGTACGCCCGCGTCCTCGCCTTCGATTTCGAGGCAGTCGTCTAGCAGCCGCATTTTGACATTTAGCCCGGTTTCGATCAGCCGGATGTTTTCGTCTCGTGTTCCGAAGAGGGACTCAATGCCCCGGCCTATCTGAACGCTGGTTTTCATGCAGTTGTGTAGGTGAAAATTGACTCCGGCGGCGCGCAGAGAGCGCACTCGTCTTTTTCAGGCGCAAGGAGGTACGGCGAGGTAGGTTTGCACGGGAGCGAGCGCCACTGGCTCGATAACATCTAGCGCAATGATAACAAAATTACTCGATTTGCCAAGTCTTGAAATGTGAATTTCAGACGAACTGGGTCCCCGGCAGGACGCGGCAGTCCAACTATTTGATTCTGTGAGGCTGTGACGCGAGTAGAGAGACCAATTTAGGCGAGCAAAGTGGCTTCGCCGTGACGGCCTTGGTACTTTTCCAGCCGAGTCCGAAGTTCGAGGCGCGCCCGAAGCAGGCGGCTCTTGGCGGCGGCGACCGAAATCCCCAACATCTCCGCCACTTGGGGCATCGGTAATTCCTGCACGTCACGGAGCAGAAAGACGCGCCGAAGGAGCGGCGGGATGCGGTTGATTTCCTTCTTGAGAACCGCAGCGATCTCGCGATTGCCGAACTGTGCCTCCGGGGTCTCCCGCTGGTCCGGCAGGTCGAGCGTGGCGGTTTCTTCGCCCACCTGCACATCGTCTACATAGAACAACTTGGCGCGACGGTGCTGGCGGAGCCGCATTAGGCACTGGTTCACAACGATCCTGCTGAGCCAAGTGGAGAACTTGGCGTCGTGATGGAACTGCCCCACGTGCTCGAAGGCCTTCCAAAGGGCATTCTGCACCTCATCTTCCGCGTCCTGGCGGTCGCGAAGAATGGAGACCGCGAGCTTCAGGCAGGACGGTTGAAAGCGCCGAATCAATTCTGAGAAGGCCAACGGATCGCCGGATTGTGACGCCTCAACCAGGCTGTCATCGAGCCACGCTGTGTAATCTGCGGCCTGGGTTGGATTGGTCATCGCTACCTCTATTCCGACCCTATCAGCGGAAGTCGCCGGTTCATAGAGGGAGGATGAAAGCCGTTTCAGTGCTACATAAAGGACGGGCCTTTCTTTCAGTGGCATTGAAATGGACTCTGAGTGACGGGAGTAGAATGGCAATATGAAGTCCGAGACCGGCGAGCAGACCATTCATCGGGTGCTCTCCGCATACCAGATCGGCGCCAAACTGCGGCAATTGCGCATGAAGAAGAAAATCGCGCTCACCGATCTCGGCCTGCACACCGGGCTCTCGGCCTCGATGCTCTCGCAACTCGAAAACGGCAAGCTCGTCCCCACGCTGCCGACGCTCGCGCGAATCGCCATGGTGTTCGACGTGGGCGTCGACCACTTCTTCGCGGACAAACGCTCGCGGCGTCCGTTCTCCATCGTCCGCTCGAATGAGCGCATCCGCTTCCCCGACCGAGCCGATTCCCCCAATCCCGGCTTCTTCTTCGAATGCCTCGCGTTCGCGTCGCCCGACAAGCGCTTCCAGGCGTATCTCGCCGAATTTCCCAAGCGCGGCGCCAAAGAAGTCCAGGAACACCTTCACGAAGGCGCGGAATTCCTCCACGTTCTCGAAGGTGCGCTCGAAGTGAGCTATCAGGACGAATTGCACGTGCTGCGCCCGGGCGACAGTGTGTACTTCGACTCGACCGAACCGCATTCCTATCGCGGCGCCAGCAAGCAGTCCGCGAAAGCGCTGGTGGTGACCATGACGCCCGAGCGCTGACAGCGCGCGTTATCCTGATCGCATGCGCCGCCTGATTTTGCTGGCTGCCTTTGCCTGTTCCGCTTGGGCGGCGGAGTGGACCGAATACCGTTCGGGACCGTTCCACGTTTTCTCGAACGCGGGTGACAAACCGTCCCGCGAGTTGCTCACGGATCTCGAGCAGTTCCGCTTCGAGTTCGCGGCCATCTACGGCAAGAAAGATTTCAAGACCGTCTGGCCGGTCTATTTCGTCCTCTTCGCCAACCAGAAAGACTACGCGCCGTACGCGCTGCCTGAAACGTTCGTCGAAGGCCGCGCCGCAACCTTTACGACGTGGATCGCCGACACGCCCATCCCGCCGGATTTCCTGCGAGGGCTGGGCAAACTGCTGATGGAAGCAAACTGCAACAGGCTCCCGGCGGCGCTCGAAGCGGGCCTGTTGGATCTTTTCTCGACCCTCGACGTCAAAGCGACGCACATCACGATCGGCGCACCCCCTCCGCCGGAACGCCGCACCATGGAGTGGGCGAAGCTGCAATTATTCGCGACCAATCCCGATTACTCAGGCCGCCTGCGCGTCTATCTATCGAATCTGGAACAGGGCGGCGATGAAGGCCTCGCGAGCCGCAACGCGTTCGACAAACCGAAGGCGGAGGTCGACAAGATCGTCGCCGCCTATCTGGCGGCGGGCAAGTTCGAGACGAAATCGACGTCGGGATTTACGATCAATCCGCAAAAGGACTACATCGAGATCCGGCTCGGCAAAGAACCGCCTCGCGTGCTGATGGGCGATCTCCTGCTCGCGGGCGGCAAGACGGCGCAGGCGAAGGAAATGTATGCGGGCGTCGATTCGGTGGAAGCCCAGGAAGGTCTGGGCCTGGTCGCAATGGCGGAGAAGAACCACGACGAAGCCTATCGCTTATTCGACCAGGTGACTACGGCAAAGACAAAGAGCGCCCGCGCGTGGATGTCGCTGGGGTTGGTCGAGAAGAACCCCGGGAAGGCGTCCGGATTCATCAGTGAGGCGACCACGCTCAATCCGCTGTGGGCCGAACCGTGGGTTCAAATGGCGCGCATCGACGACGGAAAGCAACGCAAAGCCTTCGACTGGAAGCAGGCCGCCACGCGCCAACCGAGAAACGCTGAGTACTGGCAGGCATACGCAAAGACCGCGCTGGACGCGAAGCTCTTTCAGGAAGCGGGCCGCGCTTGGGTACTGGCCGAGCGCGCTGCCGCGAGCCCGGAGGAGCGGGAGCGAATCCACGACCTGCGGCTGAAGACCGAAGATGAGCGCGCCGCGGCCGAGGCCGCCGAGCGCAAGCGCATCGCGGACGAGCGTGTCCGCGAGTTGGAAGCGCTGAAGGCCGGCGCCCGCGCCGAGATCCATGCCGCCGAGCAGGCAGCCAATCAGCGACTCACCGAACAAGCAGGCGGAGCGCCCGTCCCACAGGCCATCGAGCAGTGGTGGCAAGAAACGGCCGGCGACAACCAAGTCATCGGATTGCTCGAGAATGTCGATTGCAGCCGCGGCGCCGTCAAACTCGAGATCCGCGTGGACAAGCAGTTGACGCGCGTCCTGGTAAAGGACCTCTCGACCGTTCCCTTGAAGGGCGCATCCGCACTTGGCTGCGGGGTCCAGAAACCCGCCCGCCAGGTCGCGGTGGGCTATCAAACCGCTGCCGACCGTAAGAGCGGAACGATCGGCGAAGCGCTGTCCATCGAGTTTCACGACGCCAGGAAGCCTTGAATCCGGGCAAGGTGCTATCCCGTCTCAGGTTTCGGTTTCGCGGCGACGCCCTTCGCGTCAGCATTCGTAAGCGATGGGAAGGCCTCCGCACACGTTATCCTTGCCCTAATGTCTTTACGCTGGGTCGCCATCAGTGTCATGGTGTTTGCGTCCGCGCTCAACTACCTTGACCGCCAACTGCTCGCCGCCGCCGGTCCAACGATTCGCACGGAATTCAATCTTTCAAACCGCGATTTCGCACTGATCATCTCGGTGTTCTCGATCGTCTACGCGTGCTCGGCCCCGGTCGCGGGTTATCTCATCGATCGCATTGGGTTGGTCAAAGGCATGGCCTACTCAGTCTTTCTGTGGTCGCTCGCCGGACTTTCCACTGGGCTCTCGACGAGTTTCGCCGGACTGTTGTCGACGCGCGCTCTCCTAGGGGTCGCCGAAGGCGCGGCCCAACCCGGCAACGGAAAAGCCAATGCCACGTACTTGCTGCCCAGCGAACTTGCGCTTGGCACCGCATTCAGCCAGTTGGGATTAAGCGGCGGGCTGCTCGCGGCTCCGCTCATCGTTGCGTTCCTGGGACCGCGGTATGGGTGGCGCAGCGCCTTTATGGTGTCTGGGGCTCTGGGTTTCGTCTGGATTCCGATTTGGCTATGGATCTCCGCAAAAGCACCGAAGAACGCCGATTCCGTCAAGCCGCCCGAAACCAAACTGTCCGAGTTGCTCGGAGACCGGCGGCTGTGGGGTCTCGTGATCGGCAACGGTCTGATCATGTCGCTCTACAGCTTGTGGTCGAACTGGACCACACTCTATTTCGTCGAGGCGCGCGGGTTGACCCAAACGGACGCTAATCAGAATTTCGCGTGGATACCGCCGTTCTTCGCGACCGTTGGCGCGTTTGCCGGCGGAGCACTGGCGTTCCGGCTGATTCGTTCCGGATGGAGTGTCCGCGACGCGCGCCTTCGAATCTGTTGGCTGGGCGCCGCGGCGGCACTGGTGACCGCGGCCATTCCATGGATGCCGAGTCCAATACTCGCCGCCGCGGCGATCAGCGTCAGCTTCTTTTGCGTGAACGCGATTAGCACCAATGTCTACGCCATGCCGATCGACTTCTTCGGAGGCCGGCGGGCCGGACTGGGCGTTGCCGCCCTCACGTCGGCCTATGGTCTGATGCAGACGTTCATCTCGCCGTTGATCGGCGAAATGGTGGACCGCTTCGGATTCTCGTCCGTCTGCGTGACGTTCGCATTGCTGCCCACATTCGGCGTGGCGGTGCTGCAGTGGACGTCTCGCGCTCGCGGTCGAGCGGCCGCTTCGGTGTAACAATGCCGGATGGATCCGCGTCGCGACCGATCAGCGCCGGCTTGCGGATTCGCTCGGCACGCCAATCGGACCTCGATCGCATTGCATCGATTCAGGCCGCGTCGCCCGAGGCGGCGCAATGGAAGGTCGCCGACTACCTTCGCGAGACTTGCTCGGTCGCTGAATTCGACGGCGTCACAACTGGATTTCTCGTAGTGCGCGAAACGGCTCCGGGTGAGTCGGAGGTCCTGAACATGGCTGTGGACCCGGCCTTCCGTGGCCGCGGAATCGGCGCGGCGCTTCTTCGGCAAATCCTTCACGGCGATGTATTTCTTGAGGTTCGAGAGTCTAACAACGCCGCCCGCCGTCTGTACTTGTCCGCTGGCTTCCGAGACTGCGGCCGCCGCCGAGGGTACTACTCTGAACCACCCGAGGACGCTATTGTCATGCACTTTTTTTCATGATAGTGTCATATTGCCGTCGGCCTCGGTGACTGACGGCGACTATGAGACTCAGAACCTCACCCACCGAGCCATTCCCCAAAAAGTATTCGACTCGGCGTGGCGAGCCCATGAAGGAGAACCCTGATGGAGCACAGCACGCAAGATGATGTGAAAGCGCAGCTGTTAGCGACCAGCGATGAATTTCGTGCGTTGGCCGCTGAGCACGCTTCCCTCGAGCACCAGATAGAGGTCATCGAGCAGAAGGAACATGTCCTGCCGGATGATGAACTCGAGGAGAGCCGCCTGAAGAAGCTGAAATTGAGGCTGAAGGACCAGATGAACGATATGCTGGCCCGGTCCAGAACCCAGGTGGCCTGATCAGATTTGGTTGAGATTGATTTGAACCCGGTCGGAGACGGCCGGGTTTCGTATTTTGGAGAGAGCCTACCGCGGCTAGAGCGAATCGGTTATCTGGACGCGCTTCGCCGGAATCCAGGGGAGCACGATCTGAAGCTCGCCGCCCAACAGCATTTCGCTTTTTCGCTTCCAGTAGTCCGGTGGAAGCTTGGGCATTAGCCGTTCGCCGGTCTTCCGGTCGACATACGGGTCGACCTTATAGTGAGGCATCGGCAGTCCACGCCCGAGTATGGCCGGGATCGTCTCACCGGCATGGAGCGTGAAGCGCTCGATACGGTCGAACTTGCTCCAGTTGAAGCAGACGGCCAGCACCTCGCGCAGCCAGTCGAGGCGCTTGGCGGGATCGGGTCCGGCTTCGGCGCGGCAGCGCTCCGCGACCTTCTCCGTGAACCACCAGATTCCCGGGTTTCCGAAGGGCACGCCGCTGTCCGCCACGCGATAGAGGATCATACGCCCGTCGACCCGCTTGACGCGAATTGAGTCGGCCGCGAGACTCTTCGCGCCTTCGACGCGCTCCTGCGCCAGCCACGCCTGCATCTTCATCTCCTGCTCGAAGGAGGCGCGGTGCGCGTCCGGAATCGCGGCCGGGTTCCAGCCGAGGCCAGCGCGAAACAAGGACTGTTGATAGACCGGGTCGTTGTTGCTGAGGACCGGGTAGATCTGCGCGATGTAGAGCTGGTAGAGCTGATCCTGGAGCTGCATAACGACCAAAGTCCGAGCGTAGCACCGCGCGCAAGCGGCCATCGGCGAACGGCGCGGGAAGTGCCAAGGCCGTCCGCGCTAGAATACCGGCGATGAACCGATACTCGATCGCGGTGATTGCGGGAGATGGCGTAGGCCAGGAAGTGGTGCCGCATGCGCGGCGCGTCCTCGATGTTTGCGCGGCGCGATTCGGATTCGAGTTAGCGTACTCCGATTACGACTGGGGCGCGGACTACTATCTGCACCACGGCCAAATGATGCCGGCCGATGGCATCGACCAACTGCGGAGCGCCGACGCGATCCTGCTGGGCGCCGTCGGGCATCCCGAGATTCCGGATCACATCACGCTACATGGGCTGCTGCTGCCGATCCGGAGGCAGTTCGATCAGTTCGCGAACGTGCGTCCAGCGGTCCTGTATCCGGGCGTGACCTCGCCTTTGCGGCGCGACGTAAAGATCGACATGGTGGTGGTCCGCGAGAACACCGAAGGCGAGTACGCGACGGTCGGCGGGTTCGTACACTCGCATCATCCCGATGAGATTGCGGTGCAGACTGCGGTGTTCACGCGGCATGGAATCGAACGCATTGTCCGGTTCGCGTTCGAACTGGCGGTCCGGCGCAACGGCCAGCGCAAAGTGACTTCCATCACGAAGTCGAACGCGCAGAGCTACAGCATGGTGCTGTGGGACCGCGTGTTCCATGCCGTTGCGTCCGAATACCCGAACATCGAGACGGACTCGCTGCTGGTCGATGCCGCAGCAATGAACTTCGTGCGGAGACCCGAGTCGTTCGATGTGGTGGTGGCGTCGAACCTGTTCGGCGACATCCTCAGCGACCTGTCGGCGATCCTGACGGGGAGCATCGGGTTGGCGGCGAGCGCGAATCTGGATCCGCTGCGGCGGTATCCATCGATGTTCGAGCCGGTGCACGGGTCCGCGCCGGACATCGCGGGGCGAGGGATTGTGAATCCACTGGCGGCCATCCTCTCGGCGTCGATGATGCTCGATCATCTCGGCGAGGCGGATGCCGGGAAGGCGATGGAGCGCGCCGTCGCGAAGGTGCTGGAGGGCGAGGTCAGGACGCCGGATCTGGGTGGGACGAGCAACACGCGCGACGTGACCGATGCGGTCATTGCGGCG
>JBDTTK010000067.1:0-11024 GCA_039930685.1 Bryobacteraceae bacterium
AGAGGTCTCCCGTCAGGTCAACTCGCTGAAGCGTCAGGCCGCCAAGGCCAAGCGCTACGAGGAACTCCGCGGCGAGATGGCAGGACACCTCCGTACCTCGCTCGCCGGACGATACCAGGTGCTTGAGACGGAAGCAGCCAAGCTCATCGGGGACCTCAAGACCGCGGCGGACCAGCATCAGGAGCTATCGCAAAGCGTCGCGCAGAAAGAAACCGAGCAGACCGCTCTACAGGAACAGTGCTACCGCACCGAAGCCGAGCTGACGCAGGCGCGTCAGCAACTCGCCGACAAACAACTCGACGCCGAGCGCACCCGCGGACGCCTGGAACTGCAGGCGAAGCAAATCGGAGGCATTGAGCAGCGTCTGGCCACCGGTGAATCGGAAACGCAGGACCTGGACCGGCGGCAGTCGGAAACCACGCAGCAGCTTGCCGGACACAAAGAGGCGATTGCGGTTCTCGATCAGGACGCCGAAGCGGCCCGCCAACGTCTGGCGGAGCGAAACGCCGAGCGGGAGCAATTGCAGAACGCGCTTCGCGAGCGCGAGCGTGCCATGGAGCAGGCGCGCCAAGGCGTACTGCGCCTCCTGGGCGAAGCCTCTCAGCTCAAGAATCAGCTCGCGCAGGTGGAAAGCCATCTCGGCGCGATCGGACGCGACTCGCAGCGCCTTCAGCGCGATGAGGAGATGGCGCAGGCCGATATCATTCGGCTGGACTCGGCGAAGTCCGAGATGTCGTCACGGCTTTCCGCCCGGCAGCTCGAACTGCAATCGCTCGCCGAGCGGCGTCGCGAGGTGGGCGAAGATCTGAATGTGCGCCGTTCGCAGATCGCGGAGTCGCGGCGGACGCTCGACAACGTACGGTCCGAATACTCCAAACACAAGGCGCGCAAGGATTCTCTCGAGGAGATTCTTTCGCACCGCGCCTACACCACGGAAAGTGTGAAGCGGCTCTTCACGGCAATCGAACATGGCAAGGTAGAAGGCTTCAAGCCCGCGGGTGTTCTCGCGGACTTCGTTGAAGTCACCGATCCAGCCTTCGAGAAGGCGACCGAAGAGTTCCTCCATGAAGAGCTCGAGTATGTGGTCGTAAAGGATTGGGGCGAGGCAGACCAAGGCGTCGCGCTGATGCGCGGCGATGTCGACGGGCGAGCCACCTTCCTGGTGCATCCTGAGGCCGAGGCCGCCACGACCGACTTGCCCTCCATTTCGAGCGAAGGCATCGCGGCGCGGCTTAGCGACGTGCTTCGTCTGACCAACGGACTGACGCATGCACCAGCCGGTCTGATCCCGCGCCTCTCGCGCTGCTACATCGCGAATGACAAGGTCGCGGCGCAGAGTCTTGCGGTGCAGAACCCGGACTGCTACTTCCTCCTACCCGACGGCGTCAGCTATCACGGTCACGCCGTGTCGGGCGGCAAGAAAACGGGCGGCGGACCGCTCGCGCTGAAGCGGGAACTTCGCGAACTCACCGCGCTCGTCCATGTGAAGCAGGCGGAAGTCGACGAAACGACTTCGACGCTGGAAACCTTGGAGCGGGAAACCGCGCAGATGTCCGAAGAGCTCGAAGCTCTCCGGACCCGTCTGCAAGCCGAAGAGAAAGATGTCCTCGCCCTCGATCACGAGCAGCGCAAACTGGCGGAAGAGTATGCGAGAGCCGGTCACCGTCTGTCGGTCGCTCGGCTTGAGCTGGATCGGCTTGCGCGAGAGGAAGAACGGCTGCAGCAGCAGCACGAAGCCTCGCTCGGAGTCGTGGCGGAGAAGGAACAGGCTCGATTCAACGAAGAGAAGGCATTGGAGGAAATTCGGTCCGCGTTTGAAGGCGAACAGGCCAACGCGCATCGCATTTCCGAAGAACACGCCACCGTCCGGGCCGAGCTTGCCGGCCTTGACGAGCGCCGCCGCAGTGAGCGCTCCGCCGAGACGCGCCTCGAACAACAGGTCCGCGAATTGGGTCAACGGAAGGCGTTCCTCGCAAACGAGCTCGAACGCATGGGCGTCGAGCGCGCCCGGCTCCTAACGGATAACGTAGAGCTGGATCAGCGTGCGGCGGCTCTCGCGGAAGAGATCCTCGCCGTCGACGGTTCCGTGCGGACTCTAGCGCAGCGTGAGTCCGAAGAGCGGCTGCTGCTCGCGGCGCTTGAGGAGGGCCTTCGCGCGCTTCGCGCGGAAGTGCAGGGCGCACAGGAAAAGCGATCGCAGCTTGAAGTGGATTTGGTCCGCCGCCAGGCTGACCTGAAGTACCTGGACGAGACTTCGCGCAAGGAGTTGAACGCAGGCATCGAAGAGGTTGTCGCCGCGGTCTTCGGCGTGGCTGAGGGTGAGGCCGCGGAGGGCGAGGCTGCGCCAGCCGTCGTTCTCGACGAAGCTGCCCTTGCGGACGCCGAGGCCAAGTATCTCGATGTGCGCCAGAAGATCGAGAACCTCGGACCTGTCAATCCGCAGGCGCTCGAAGAGTTTCAGGAAGCATCGCTGCGCTACGACTTCCTCAATACGCAGCGGCAGGACCTGCTTGACTCGATCCGGGATACCGAGAAGGCCATTCAGGAGATCGACGTCGAATCCAAGCGGCGCTTCACTGAGGCGTTCCATGTCATCAACGAACATTTCAAGGAGATGTTTAAGACACTCTTTGGCGGCGGCGCCGCAGAGATGCGCCTCACCGACGAGCAGAACGTCGGTGAATCCGGTATCGATATCGTCGCCTCGCCTCCAGGCAAGAAGTTGCAGAACGTCCTGCTGCTTTCGGGCGGCGAAAAGTCGCTGACCGCGATGTCGCTGCTGATGGCGATCTTCCGCTATCAGCCCAGCCCGTTCTGCATCCTGGACGAAGTGGATGCGCCGCTCGACGAGCCGAATATCATCCGGCTCACGCGCCTGCTAAAGGAAATGTCGGCGCAAACCCAGTTCATCGTGATTACGCACGCCAAGCGCACGATGGAAACCGCGCAGACTCTCTACGGAGTCACGATGCAGGAACCGGGAATTTCGAAATTGGTTTCGGTGAAGTTCGAACCGCTGCCGGAGCAGGCTCCTCTGGAACTTGCAATGGCCGGTTCGGGTCGGTAGTCGGTCTCTCCTCTTTCAGGTCCGCTCCGTGTGTGGGAATGGCGCCGGATGTAGTTTGTCCGGCGCATTTTCTTTTACTCCTTCCGCCGGAAGGCAACCAGCCCCGTGTGCAGGTACTTGGGCTTCGCGCCGCCTCCCGCGAAACAAAAGCTCACTTCCTTCTCCGACACAAAGCACCCGTGCGCAAGGTGCGTGACCGTGCGCGGACCCTCGGGAGTTTTGATGACGAGCATGCCGGAATCCGCCGCCTGCACTTCTAAGACCTGATCGCGATTCGTAAAAACGCCTTGGTAGGCGCGCAACGGGAGCGCCGCGGGTTGGGGCTTCACCTCGGCTTCCTTCATTGATTCACCGAGCGCGGACTCAAACAAGCGCCTGGCCAGAGTGCCGACGTCGCCACCGCTTCGATTCCCGAGGACGATCACGCCAATTCCCCGCTCCGGCGCGAGCAGCATCTCGCTAGTGTAGCCATTGCGGAATCCGCCATGCGCCAGGATTGGCGTCTGGCTCGATAGACTCGTCGCTAAGCCGTAGCCATAGTATTCGGTGCCCGTCGCCGAGGGATACGGTTCGCGTCGCGTGGTCAGTTTCGCGATCACGTCCGCGCTGATGGATTGCTTCCCTCTTACAACGCCCTTGTTGAGTAAAGCAACCGCGAATCGGACGAACTCATTCGCGCTCGTGAAGATCGATCCGCCTGGCCAGTAGCCCGCGTGATCGGCGGCCGGACGGCCCACGATCACGGTGTTCCCTTCCCTCGCCACGTGACCCTGGGCTAGCGGATACGTCATGGCTAGGGTCGGACGGAACGTCGTCCGCTCCATTCCCAAGGGCTTGAACACGAGTTCTTCCATAGCGTCCGCGAAGGGCTTCGCGGCAACGACTTCGATCACGCGACCCGCCAACAAGTAGCTCAGATTCGTATAGGAAACGATCTCGCCGGCGTTTGTGAATTGCGTCTCAGGCGTCCACGCCGCGATGGTTCGCGCCAATGCCTCGTCATCATGAGGTCCGAACGACTCGCCCCATTCGATTAGCCCGGCGCGATGCGTCAGGGCCTGCTCTATGGTGGCCCTGGCGATTCCGGGCGGCAGTCCGTGAATGTACTTGCCGACCGGGTCGTCGAGGTTGAGCTTTCTCTGCTCCGCAAGGCGTAACACAGCGGTAGCAACGAACGCCTTGGTAGTCGAACCGATGCGGAACAAGTGATCGGCAGTGACCGGTGCGACCGCCTCGATACTTGCGACGCCGAATCCTTTTGCGAACGCGACTCCGCCGCCTTCGATGACCGCAACTGCGATTCCAGGAATGGCGGTGCGCGTCAGTTCTTCTGTGCAAAGATGTTCTAACGTCTGCCGGTCAACCGCAGCGTAGCTGAAAGCCGCGATCGAGAATAGCGCCGTCAGTCGGTACATGCGGCTGAGTCTAACAACGTGTTCGTGAGGTCGTGTCCGCCGGTAGGCGCCTCACCCCACCAATCGGACTCCGGCAGCGGTCACCAGGCTTTCGGATAGTGCTTAAGCAGGCCATCTTCCTTCATCAGCTTTTCGATCCCGTCCATCGAACGCGGCAGAAAGTCGGACAACACTTCTGCGCCGGTCTCCGTAACCACGATCATGTCCTCAAGCCGGATGTAAATCTTTTCCTCGGGAACGACCAGCGCGGGTTCGATCGTAAACACCATACCGGGCTTGAGCGAATCGGAACGCCTTCCGACGTCGTGGGTCGCAAGGCCCACGTAGTGCCCGAACGCCCCCGGTCGGAGAGCGGTGGCGACGAAGGTCTTCGCGGCCTTCTCATATTCAGGTTTCAGCCATTTGACGCCGGCAGCCAGCGCTTCCATCTTTCCGCGGATCTGCTGCTGGAGATCCGCGATGGGTACGTGCGGGCGAATTGAATACAAAATGGTCTCGTAGGCGGAGACGTAGAAACCGTAGAGCTGCCGCTGCGATTCGTTCCAGCGGCCGTTGACAGGCCACATGCGGGTCACGTCCGCCATGTAATAGCCGTAGTCGGGGGCGTAATCCATGAGCAGCAGTTCGCCCGAATCCATCTTGCGTTTGCCCGCGTTGTAGTGCGGAAAGATCGCGTTCGGCCCACTGGCGATCAACGAGTAATACGCGTCTCCCTGGGCACCGTTTCGGTAAAAGATGAGTTTCGCAAGGCCGTCGAGTTCATGCTCGGTCATGCCCGGCTGCGTGGACCGCATCGACTCCTGGATGGCAAGCGACGCGAGCTTGGTTGCCTTGCGCATCATGTCGAGTTCGCGGGTGCTCTTGATGACTCGAAGATCGTCAATGACCGGCGACAGATCCTTGATGGTGAACTGCGGAAGGCGCACGCGCAGAAGTTCGATGAAGCGCTGTTGGCGCGTTGGGCGGCCATCCCAGGGGTCCGTCGAAAGATCGGCGGGAACCCGCAGCGCGAGATCGCGGCTCATCGCTCCGCCCTCTTCAGGCTGCAGCGGAGTATAGAGCGCTGGGATCGGATCACGCCGCGCGAATCCGATCAGCGTTTCCGCCATCAGATCGACGGCCGACACCGCTTCGATTCCACTCAGCTTCATCACCTCGGCCGCGTCTTCATACGACAGCGTCTTGCCTTCTCCGACTTCGCGGCGCGCGTTGCGGCGAGGCAGAAAGATGGTCGCGCGTTTCGTCGTTCCATCGAGCAGGAGATAGGCGTTCGGCACTTCAATGCCGCAGAGGTAGTAGAACTCATTGAACTGGCGGAATCGCGTGTAGCCTTCGGGTATCGGAGCGCCTTGGACAACCGCGAAGGACGGTCCGATGGCGTCGTAGACCTTTGCCCGCCGAGCCGCAAATTCCTCGGGTGGAAAATCGCGAGTAAACAGGGGGATGTCCTGCGCGAGCGCAGGCGTCAAAACCACAAGGGCCAAAGTCGCAATCGTAAGGTATGAGCGGCGCATCAGTCGTTAATTCCTTCCGCGTGCCTGTCCGGCACTTTCTTAATTCAAACCATTCTCGACGATTCGAACCCATGATGCCGACAGGTCTTGCCCATCCAGCAGTGGCCCTCAGCGTGCAACGTACTCTTTGTGCCAAATTTCTCCAGAATCTCTGTGGCTATCACGCTGTTGGCCCTGCCGCTCGTCGTTCAGGCCGGAAAGCGTGAATCCACAGAAGTGAACGGAGTCGCTAGCGATGTCAATGACGCCTCAAAGACGCCGAACCTGGCGCCTGGGGCGACCGGTAACTCCGTCGTGCGTGCGCAGATTTTGCTGGATCGGGCCAGATTTTCTCCCGGCGAGATAGACGGGATTTACGGTGAATCGCTGGCGATCGCGGTCAAGGGCTACCAGAAATCGCACGACATGAAGGCCACGGGCATCGTCGACGCCGGGATGTGGAAGCTGCTCAATCGCGATACTGGGTCCGCGATGATCGCCTACACGATTTTGAAAGCGGACCCGAAACATCCTTTCCTGCCAGTGCCGGAAGACACACTCGAAAAGTCAAAGATGAAATGGCTGGGTTTCGAGAACGCCGAAGAGTCTTTGGGAGAACGATTTCACGCCGCTCCGAAGCTACTGGCGCATTTGAATCCAGGCAAGGATCTAGCACTGCCAGGAGAGAAAATCTCCGTTCCTAACGTGCGCCCAGAACCGCCTCGCTCCGTTGCGGCGCGGGTTGTTGTGTCCAAAGCCAACCGCACGGTAACCGCCTTTGCCGCGTCCGGAAAGCTGTTGGCACAGTACCCAGCGACCATCGGTAGTGCGCACGATCCGCTGCCGATCGGGAAATGGAACGTGACCAGCGTGGTTCACTATCCGTGGTTCAACTACGATCCCGAACTATTTTGGAATCCAGATCCGAAGAAGGCGAAAGCCGTGCTTCCTCCTGGACCAAATAATCCGACGGGAACCGTCTGGATCGGACTGACGAAAGAGCACTACGGAATTCACGGCACGCCTGAACCGGGAGCCATCCATCACAGCGAATCGGCGGGGTGCATTCGCATGACCAACTGGGACACCGACGATTTGGCGCGGATGGTTCGCCGGGGAACACCAGTACTGCTGGAGGAATAACGATGCGGCGGGGGCTACAAATCGCGGGCGTGTTTGCCGCCTTGCTGTTCGGGAGCGACGATCCATCTATCCTCGTGATGACGCCGCCTATTCGGGGACTCGTGCGTTCCGAACTTCGCGACATGTTCCATGAACAGCACAACGGACACACTCATGAGGCGATCGACATCATGAAGCCGAAAGGTACGCCCGTCTTTGCTGTCGTGTCGGGTACTATCAAGCGCCTCTTCCTGAGCAAGCCCGGCGGAAATACGATTTACGAGTTCGACAAAGACGGCATCTACTGCTACTACTACGCCCACCTCGACAGCTACGCCGCCGGATTACATGAAGGCATGCACGTCGATCAAGGCGATCTGGTCGGTTACGTCGGCTCAACCGGAAACGCGAACGCGAGCGCGCCCCATCTTCACTTCGCGATCTTCGAGCTAGGTCCGGACAAGATCTGGTGGAAAGGCAAAGCGGTAGATCCCCTGCCCCCACTCATTGAAGCGGCTAAGCGGGCGCACTGAGACCGCTACACGGCGTCCGAAACCGAAGTAAACGGAAAGTCCGTCGCGACGATCGTCGGAGCAATCATGGTCGCCCCTTCAAGGCCACGAATGCGACGCGCCTGACCCAGGCGCACGGTGTTTTTCAAGAGCCTCATGGGGCTTTCATTAAACCGGAAATTCACGACCGGCGCGGTGATCTTGCCATCCTCAATGAGAAACAGGCCATCCCGAGTTAGACCCGTATGCTGCAAGGTCTGTTGATTGACGAAGCGTATGTACCAGAAGTGGGTGACCAGGAGGCCTTTCTCGACGGTCTTGATCAATTCCTCCGTGGTCGCATCGCCGCCGTTCATCAGGAAGTCGCCGCCGCGTCCACCGCCGCCACCGCCTCCGCCGAACCGCCCACCACCGCCGCCACCCGGAGCCTGGGTCGGCGCTTTCCCGGTTTTGTTGGCCCAGTAGCGATCGTAGTTCAGGGCCTTCACAACACCCTTTTCCACCCAAGTGACTTTCTTCGCAGGTAGTAGATCGCCGTTCCAAGGTGAGGAAGGGAGCCTGCCGTCGAATGGATCGCTATAGAGCGTCACGAAATCCGGGAAGAGTTTTTCACCGAGCTGCGTTCCCCCGCCGCGCTTCGACAATGTGCCGCGGCCTTCTTCCGCGGATCGCGCGGAAAACGCGGGCTGCATCAACGAAATCAAATCACCGGCCGCCGTTGGTTCAAGGATGACGGTGTACTTGCCCGGATCGAGCCGGCGCGCCCCGCGCCATCGCAAACACTTCTCAATTGCGGTGTGCGCGAGTAACTTCGCATCGATGCCGGACATTCTCGTCGCCGGTTGCCCGGCCCAGCCGGAACTCGCTCCGTCCGGCGCGCGGACGGTTGTGCTCAATTGAGAATCCGTCGAGCGGTGGTAGCCGAACAATCCCGCCTTATTGGCAACGGCGCGAACGTTGAACGTCCGGTCGAAAAGGCCCGCCGCGACCAGTTCCTTGTCTTTCGCCGCGTCGATGATGGCTTTGATGCTCGGGATCATCTCCGGCGAACGGGCATGGGCGGTAGCCTCATCGTAGTCGGAGACGTTCGAAAATTCCTGCTTGCCAACCGGAGGAAGATGCTCGGGATTCGCCGGCGAAATCTCAGCCAACTCCTCACTACGTTTCACCGCGGCCTTCAGAGCGGCAGGATCGACATCGTTCGTCTGCGCCGTGCCGGTCTTGGTCTCGCGTGTCGAACTGATCGATACCGTATGGCGAATAGAGAACGATGCCAACGTAATTCCGTTGTTCGCGAACCGGGTATAGCACTGCTCGGTCGAATTGATGTTCACCTGGCATTCCGGAAACGAAGAATACTTCAGAACCTGGGCGGCCAGCTTTTGGACTTCTTCTCGAGTGAGCATGAGGTATGAGTTTCTCCAGAGTCCTGATTAGTCGGTAATGATAACGTCGATGTTGCGGAAGCGGGCCGGCGAGCAGCCATGCGAGATTGAATTGATCTGCGTCGGCTCGCCCTTGGCGTCGCCCGTCGTCCCGTACTGCTGCCAGTAGCTTTGACCGGCGATCAGATCGCACGCGCTCCAGAAATCAGGCGTCCGAGCCTGATAAGACACGCGCGAAATCATGTTGCCCTTCTTGCCGTGCTTGATCTCCCAGAATGCGTCACCGCCGAACTGGAAGTTGTAACGCTGCTGATCGATCGAATAGCTTCCGCGGCCCTCGATGAGCACCCCGTCGTCGATACTCGAAATGAGATCGTCGATCGACGTGCCTTGCGGACCCGCTTTCAACCACACGTTGGGCATCCGCTGAAACGGCACCGTCGCCCAGGAATCCGCGTAGCTGCAGCCGCGCGATTCCTTCTCGCCCACCAGATGCGCTTGATCGCGCGTGGTCTGGAAATGCTTGAAGACGCCGTTTTCAATAATGGGCCAGCGCGTGGTTTTGACGCCGTCATCGTCGTAGCCAGCCGTGGCCAGTCCGCGATCGTAGGTGCGGTCGCCATAGAACGTGACCGCTTCGGATGCAATCTTCTTGCCGATCTTATCGGGCGTGATATAGCTGGTGCCGGCGTAGTTCGCTTCGTAGCCGAGAGAGCGGTCGAGTTCGGTCGGATGTCCGACGCTCTCGTGAATCGTCAGCATCAGGTGGCTCGGCATGAGGACTAGGTCTTTCTTACCGGGCTTCACCGGCGGCGCCGCCAGATGCTCGAGAACCTCTTCGCGAATCCGCTGCGCGTTTTCCGCGAGATTCATTTCCGGCACGTATTCCCATCCCGCCTGCGCCTGCGTCGGATTGTAGTTGCGGGTCCGGGAAAGGGCCCGCGACATGTCGACAGCGGTTCCGGATATGTTCGCGTAGATTTGCAGGATCAGCTGCTGAATCGAAGATCCTTCTGAAGTCGCCAGGAACTTGTCTTCGCTGCGGCACGAAAGGCTCGCGCTTGAGAAGGAAACTTTGGGCTGCTTCTTGATCACCTCGGCGACATCGCGCAGCAGCGCGAGCTTTTCGCCGACCGGCACGTCGAACGGATTCTTCTGGTGAGGCGTCTGCCAGTGATCCCTGTATGTTTTGGTCGGTGCGAGAATCACCGGTTTGGGCTGAATCGTGGAGTTGGCCTTCGCGACGACGACTGCCTCTCCTGTAATGCGGGCGATCTCCTCCGGCGTGACGAGGGGCGACGACGCAAACCCCCAGGCTCCGTTGACGATCACGCGAACCCCAAAGCCGAAGCTCGAATCCTCGAATACGTTCGGCACCGACAGCGTTTTTTGGGTTCCCCGCTCCTGGGACAGACGCAGTCCGACATTCTGGTTCTTGTAGCGCGTGATACGGATGTCAGCGTACGTTGCCTTCAATTTCTTGGCTTCGCGAAGCGCCACGGCGGCGAGCTTTTCGAGTTCCGGGTTGGGAGACTTGGAATCTTTGGACGCGGCGAACAAACGTTCAGCGAGCGCGGCGGCGGACGCAGAGAGAAAGACGCGGCGGGTAAGCATTAGTGTGAGGATACAACGGAGGGGCTACGTCGTTCAGAGCGCGGAGGCGATCGACAACCGCGCCGACGACGATGCCGGGCCCCGTCGTGCCGAATGCCGGCATGCAGGATCCTCTTGACAGCACCGCCCACGACGGAGCAGAATGTGGTAACGCTATCACATGCCCCGCATCGGCAAAATTCGTCACCGCCCGCCGACGCTCGTCGACATTGCAAAAGCAGCCGGCGTCGCCCCAATGACCGCCTCCCGAGCGATCAACGCCTCCGGCTATGTTAGCGAAGAAGCCAAAGAAAAAGTCCTGCGCGCCGCTCGCCAACTGAATTACAGACCGAATATCCTGGCGCGAAGCCTGAAACGGCAGCGATCGCACGTGATTGGAGTCATGCTTCCGGACATCGCCAACCCGTTCTCGGCTG
>JBDTTK010000068.1:0-10959 GCA_039930685.1 Bryobacteraceae bacterium
TCCCGCGGCCTACGCCGCGCCCGCCCCCGGTCGCTGGGGCAACGCGGGACGCAACACCATCACCGGACCCGCACAGTTCACGCTGAACGCATCGCTCAGCCGCACGTTCCGCTTCCGCGACCGCATCAACCTCGACGCTCGCGTCGACGCGGCCAACGCGCTCAATCACCCCAACTTTCCCAACTGGAACACTACAGTTGGCAGCGCCCAGTTCGGCCTGCCGCTCACCGCGAATGCCATGCGCAGCCTACAGACCACTCTGCGAGTGAGGTTCTAACCATGCGACAGACCCTCGCCTTCCTGCTGATCACCGCGCTCGCCGCCAACGGGCAGACCGTTGGCCAGAACACCCAATCGAAGGACGCGGCCACCTTCCAGACCAGCACCCAACTGGTTGTCGAAGCCGTCGTCGTCAAAGACAAAAGTGGCAAGGCGATCGAGGGCCTCACCGCCAAGGACTTCGCCATCACCGAAGACGGCGTCGCGCAGACCATCAAGTTTTTCGAGTTCCAGAAACTCGACGACGTGCCCAAAGCACCCGTCGAACCGCCGCCCGCCCTCGCCACCCGGCCGCGCGCCCTCGAACGCCTGACGCGAACCCAGATCTCACCCGAGCCCGCCGGCGGGACCAAGTACCGCGACCGCCGTCTGCTCGCCCTTTACTTCGACATGACCGCCATGCAGGAGAGCGATCAGGTCCGCGCGCTGACCGCTGCCCAGCGCTTCATCCGGACGCAGATGACCCCCGCCGACCTGATGGCTGTCATGCAGTTCACCGGCGGCGCCGTGCAAGTCCTTCAGGATTTCACCGAAGACCGCGAGAAGCTGCTAACCATTCTGCAAACGCTGATCGTCGGCGAAGGCCAGGGCTGGGACGAGACGCCCGCCGACGCCGCCTCAGCCGACACCGGCGCCGCCTTCGGGCAGAACGACGGCGAGTTCAACATCTTCAATACCGACCGCCAGCTCTCGGCTCTTCAGACCGCGGCCAAGATGCTCGGCGGACTCAACGAGAAGAAGTCCCTCATCTACTTCGCCAGCGGACTCCGCCTCAACGGCACCGACAATCAGGCGCAATTGCACGCCACGATCAACTCCGCGATCCGCGCCGGAGTCTCCTTCTGGCCGATCGACGCGCGCGGGCTGGTGGCCTCGGCGCCGCTCGGCGACGCCACCAGAGGCTCGCCCGGCGGACTCGCCATGTACACCGGGACCGCCGCCCAAGCAGTCCAGGCCGCCTTCCAGCGTTCGCAGGACACGCTTTGGTCGCTCGCCGCCGACACCGGCGGCAAGGCGCTGCTCGACAGCAACGACCTCGGAGCCGGCATAGCGCAAGCCCAACGCTCCGTCTCGAGCTATTACATCCTCGGCTACTACACGAGCAACGACAAACTCGACGGCAGGTACCGGCGCGTCAAGATCACGCTGAACAACGGGATGAACGCCACGCTCGAATATCGCCAGGGCTACTTCGCCGGTAAGGTGTTCGGCAAGTTCACCACCGCCGACAAAGAGCGCCAACTCGAAGACGCGCTCATGCTCGGCGATCCGGTCACCGAACTGACCATCGCCATGGAGGTCGACTACTTCCAACTGAATCGCGCCGAGTACTTCGTTCCGCTGATCGTCAAGATCCCCGGCAGCGAACTCGCGCTTGCGCGCAAAGGCGGCGCCGAACACACACGCATCGACTTCATCGGCGAGATCAAGGACGAATACGGCACGACCATTCAGAACGTCCGCGACAAGGTCGACGTCAAGCTCAGCGACTCAACCGCCGCCGAACTCGCCACCCGGCCTATTCAATACGACACCGGCTTTACGCTGCTTCCCGGCAAATACAAACTGAAGTTCCTCGCGCGCGACGCCGAAACGGGCCGCATCGGAACCTACGAGACGCGCTTCCTCATCCCGAACCTCAATAAGGAAGACAAGCGGATCGCAATCAGCTCCGTCGTGCTTTCGAGCCAGCGCGTCGACCTCAAGGACGCCCTCTACAACGCGCTCAAGGAGAAAGACAAGAGCGAGATCGCAAACCCGCTGGTGCAGGACGGCATGAAGCTCATCCCGAGCGTTACACGGGTCTTCCACCGCACGCGTGACATGTACATCTACCTGCAGGCCTACCAGCAGGAAGCCGCCGAGGCCCAGCCGCTGGTGGCGTTCGTCACCTTCTATAAAGGCCAAACCAAAGCCTTCGAGACCCCGCCGATCGCGGTCAAAGAGGCGCTCAGCAACCGGCTGAAGACGATGCCTCTGAAGTTCAGCCTGTCACTCGCGAAGCTTCCGCCTGGTGAATACAACTGCCAGGTGACGGTCCTCAATCCGACGAGCCAGAAAGCCGCGTTCTTCCAGGTCCCCGTGATGCTGGTTCCGTAAGTTCGCGCCGAGGGCAAACAGGCTGCCGTCGCGGTTCTGAGACTCCACTCCGGTTCCGCGCCGGCACTAGTCTTCTATGAAGACGGGATCCCCGACGCGAACCTCCCCGGGCTCCACCGTCGTTCCATACATGCCAAAGTGCGCTCCGCGATCTTTCGCAATGGAGCGCAGTACATCTGAGTTCGAGCTCATGTTCGATGGATCCACGTTGACCATCACGCATCGTTTATCGCGCTTATCCAGCCTGCAGCGCAGCGAGCCGATTCGTAGAACCGCCCCCGCCCATCGGTCTTCCGAGAAGGGATCCGTTTCGCCAGCGTCGATCACAATGTTCGGTCGAAAGCGCAGCGCCGTCAGCGATTGCCCGACAAGTTCCGAAAGCCCTTCGACGCTCTGCACTGTGAGCAGCGACAGCGGAAAGGTATCGAAAACGCCACCGTACTGTTTGATTACCCGAACGCCCTCGCCGAGGCGATTGGCGAGTTCAGGGTCCGCCACGTCGAGTTCGACACCGTCTGGTGTCTTGACCATTGTTTTCGACCCTTCGACATCGTCGGGATTCACAAAGCGAGGCTCATAGCGCCAAAGGTCCGGCTTTTCTCGGATGGTGAACCAAGGGAAGCCGCTTCGCTCCGTCCCCGGCCTGATGAACGCCCATCGCCTGTCCCCGGCAAAGCCGTGCCAGGAAACGGGGCAGGACTGCAGGCACTCCGCCGCCATGGATTTCACGGGATATCGCCGCAATTCCTGAACTTTCCCAACTATGCGATCCATTTGCCTACGCTATCACGAGGCTGGCGGATTGGCACGGTTGAAGTAGCGCCAGGTTCACTGAGCATTCACGTTCCGCACTCCTCGGAGGTTGGCTGGTTCACCGGTTGCCCGTACCGTGGCGCCGATTCTCGGCGTCGGAAACGAAACGAAGCCAGATGCTCCGGTCTGGTGCGCGTGCAGAACGAAGCCAATTCGCGATAAGAGCTTTCTGAATGAGCGGCTTGGCAGGAATTTTCGGGCCGGCGGCCCCGCTGCCATACAAGGCGAAGCTACCTGCTTTCGTTCGCTCGGAGATTCTTTGCGAAACGAAGCCAGCGCGATTTTGTCAAAGAGCGCAGAGCCACCCGAGAGGCTGCTTAGCCGTCCTCTGAGGCGACCATAGCAAGGAAGGCGAAGATCGACTTCCGGGAAGGCGGGTCATATGGTTCGGCGTGTGTACGTTGGAAGGATCCCGTCGCTTGTGATCGCCCGGCTGGCCGGCGTGGGGGAGGCCCGTGTTGCTTCCGCCCATGACCCCTTCGGCGGTTTCAGTTTTTGAATGTGCCGCTCAATCCATACCTCCGGCTCAATCCTGGTTGGGATCTGTACAAGTGTCCGGGACAATGCCACAATTGTCCGCATGTTTCGGAAGCTCTTCTGCCTCGCGTCGTTCGCGGCCGTGCTGTTTGCGGCGCGCTACGACATTTCCACCTCTTCTAAAGTCGTCCGCGTCGCCGACCCGCAAATCGCTCCTGACGGGAAATCCATACTAATTTCCGTCTCGCGTGCCAACTTCACTACGAACCGGTGGGAAAGCCACCTTATCCTGGTCGACACCGCGACGAAAGCGCAACACGACCTTGCGCCCGGACTGCGCGGTCCGACTGTTGCGCGGTGGTCGCCGGACGGAAGCTCGATCGCGTTTCTCGCGAGCGTGGATGGGAAGCCGCAGATTTTTGTGACGACGCCGGCGGGCTCGCCGCGGCAGATTACGAAATCGCCGACCGGAGTCCAGCATTTCTCGTGGCGGCCGGATGGCAAGGCGTTCGCCTTTGGGGCCGTGGAGGAGGATCCGAAGAAAGAAGGCGAAGAGAAGTTCAACAAAAGCTTTGAGGTAAAGTTCAACGACTACCTGAGGCAGGATGCGCCAAAGTCGTCGCATTTATGGCTCGCTGTGATTGATGGGGAAACGCGGCGGTTGACCTCCGGCAGTTGGACCGGGCCGATTGCGTATCCGCCGGGGCCGCCGCCGTTCCCGGTGTCGTGGTCGCCGGATGGCACGTCGATCGCGCTCGTTAAGATCGCGTCGCCGTACTCGGGCGATTTCGATCAGGCCGCGATCCAGATCCTGGACGTGGAGTCCGGCAAGATGCGAGCGCTGACCAATCATGGCCGGGGGGAATCGCATCCGGAGTTTTCGCCCGACGGCCGGCATATCGCGTACTGGTATCCGCGGGATTCGAAGCCCCGCAATGAGAACGAGATCTTCCTGGCGCCGGTGACCGGGGGCGAGGGGCGATCCTTAACGCACGCGCTGGACCGGCATGCGCTGCGCGGCATGTGGCTGCCGGACGGCAAGTCGCTCCTGGTGGCCGCGAACGACCGGACTACGACGGGCGTGTGGCATCAGCCAGTGGACGGACCGGCGAAGCGGATTACGTTCGGAGGCCTGGTGGCGGCGGGCTCGTATGGGCTCGACGCGACGGTCAGCAAGGACGGTCACGTTGCGCTGGTAGCGTCGGAGCCGGAGCGTCCGGCGGAGTTGTACGCTTTGACGTCGCTCGACGCGAAGCCGGAGCGAATTACCGATTTCAACGCGGACATTGCGTCACTCGAACTGGGAAAAACGGAGACGATCGAGTGGCAGGGTCCGGATGGATTCAAGGAGAACGGAGTGGTGACGTTCCCGCCGGGATTCCAGGCGGGTCGCAAGTATCCGCTGGTGCTCTACATCCATGGGGGTCCGGCGGGGACGTCGAAGCAGGCGTTTTCGGGCCGCGCACAATTGTTCGCCGCGCAGGATTGGATTGTGTTCGAGCCAAATTATCGCGGCAGCGACAATGGCGGCAATACTTTCAAGAAGGCAATCGACAACGATGCCGGGGCGGGTCCGGGACGCGATGTGATTTCGGGGATCGAGGCGTTGAAGAAACGCGGATTCGTCGATGACTCGCGGATGGCGGTGTCGGGCTGGTCGTACGGCGGGTATATGACGTCGTGGATGATCGGCAATTATCCGGGGATGTGGAAGGCGGCGGTGGCGGGCGCGGCGGTTACGGATTGGTTCGACCAATACAACCTGGGCGACGCGAACGTGCGGCGCGGAAGTGCGTTCGGCGGATCGCCGTACACGGATGCCAAGCGAATGGAGGCGTACAGGGTGCAGTCGCCGATTACGCATGACGTGAAGGCGCGGACGCCGACGCTGATTCTGGCATTGACGGGAGATTACCGGGTGCCGATCACGCAGTCGTACCGGCTGTATCACGTGTTGCGGGACAACGGCGTTCCGACGCAGTTTATTGCGTATCCGCTGCCGGGGCACAATGCGGCGGATCCGGTTCATCAGCGCGATATCGAGCGGCGGTGGCTGGAGTGGTTGAAGACGTATCTCTCGCCGGCGGGGGATCGGAGCGGGGCGGCGCGGTAGGGAGATACCGGCGACGGCGCGTCCCTCGCGAACCATGTAGGGAAGGCACGGATCTGGAGGTCCGTGCTACTGGCTAGGGTTTGCGGGCTAGGATCCAGCGGGAGGGGATGCCAAGGAGGAAGGTGCGGTCCGATAGCTCGAGTTGGGCGCCGTGTTGCTTGAGCAGCCTCGTGTACGTTCCGATATTCGCGATGTCGGCGATGGCGATGGTTCCGCCGGGTTTGAGGACGCGCCAGATTTCACTGATAGCGAGTTCGCGGCCTTCGGATCCACGAATGTTGTGGATGACGAGGGTCGAGAGCACGACATCGAAGCTGGCATCGGCATAGGAAAGCTTGCGCGCGTCGCCGGTGTCGATGCGAACTTTATCGAGGACGCCTTCGACCTTCGCATTGGCTGTGATGGCCGGAATTCCGTTTCCGGACTGGTCTTTCGTGCTCCAGATGTCAACTCCCGTTGCCTTTCCGCCTTTGCCCAGCCGTTTCGCGGCGCCGATCAACATCAGGCCACTGCCGCAGCCGACGTCGAGGATTTTTTCGTCGCCTTTCCACTGGATTCGGTCGAGGATCTCGTCGCGAAGCTTCAATTTTCCGACCCTGCTGGACCAAAAAACGAGAGCCGCTCCGAAGAGGAAGCCGAGTCCCGGAAAGAAGGTCAGCGAACCGATGGATCGCGCGGCCTGCGGATTGGTTTGGCCGTTTACATAGAAGACGATGACGCCGAAGAAGGCGAGAAGCGCTCCGCGCGTGGCGAGCCAGCGAACGACGCCGGGAGCGTCGATTCCGTAGTCGGCTTGTTTGATGTCAGCTATGGGTTTTGAGGCGGATGCCATCCAATCCAGTGTAGTGGGTTCAATGCGCTTGGGACGTGGGGCGACCCGGGAGGAATCGGGAAGCGGCATCCGATACAATAAAGACGAATGTCCACGCCTAACGTTCCGGTCGCTGAGACCCCGGTTACCCCCGTGGTTGATCCGCCGGCGGACCCACCTCGCGGCACGATCGCGGAATGGACCATCACGATTCTCCTGCTTCTCTTTGGTACGACGACGCTAGTGCAGGCGTTTGTGATTCCGACCGGTTCGATGGAAGACACGCTGCTGATCGGCGACCACCTGTTGGTCGACAAGCTTGCATTTGCGCCGTCCGGCCCCGTGAGCAAGTACTTGCTTCCATATACGCCGGTGAAGCGAGGCGACATTATCGTGTTCCGCTATCCGATCGACATCAAGCAGACGTTTGTGAAGCGGGTGATCGGGCTGCCGGGCGACCACATTCGCGTGATCAACAAAGAGGTCTACGTCAACGGCACCAAGCTCAAAGAGCCGTACAAGTACAACAAGACGGATTACATCGATTCGTACCGCGACAACTTTCCGGGTGAGCCCAATGTGCGGCTGTATGAACCGGCGATCGCGATGCTCGAGCACAATGTCGTCGACGGCCGAGTAGTGGTTCCGGACGGCCATTACTTCGCGATGGGAGACAATCGCGATTCTTCGCTCGATTCGCGCTACTGGGGCTTTGTGCCGCGGGACAACATTATCGGCAAGCCGTTGATCATTTATTGGTCGTACGATGCGCCGACGGAGCAACTTGCGAATCCGTCGATCGGGCTGGATCACATCTGGGATCTGGCGCAGAATTTCTTTTCGAAGACGCGTTGGAAACGCACGTTTATGCTGATCCACGGGTTTCCGATTTCGGATAAGCCGGATGCGAACCGATTCGATACCGCGCCTCCGGCGGCGGTTCCCGCAATGCCAACGCCTGCGCCGGCGCAGTAAGTCCGCCGGCGTCGAACGCCGCCTTCCAAAATTTCATGCCGACAAACGATACACACCGGTACGCCCTGATTCTCGCGGGCGGGCGCGGGACGCGCTTCTGGCCACGGTCACGGCGCGCGAACGCGAAACAAGTCCTCCGCTTTTTCGGAGAGCGGTCGCTAATCCAGCAAACCGTGGACCGGCTTGCACCGGTGATTCCGCCGGAGCGCATTTGGGTTTTGACGAACGACCATTTGCGCGCGGAGATTCAGAAGCAGTTGCCGGAGGTTCCGAAGCGCCAGATTCTGGCCGAGCCGGCGGCGAGAAATACAGCGCCGGCGATCGGGTTAGCGGCGCAGATTCTGCAAGGAATCGATCCGCAGGCGGTGATGGGCGTATTCCCCTCGGACCACATCATCGGGCGTCCGGCGGCGTATTTGGCCTTGGTTAAGAAGGCGTTCCGGGTAGCGGAGTCCGGGGGCATCGGGCTGCTCGGCATTCAGCCGCGCTGGGCGGAAACCGGATACGGGTATGTGGAGTTTCCGCGTGGCGTGAAGGCGGGCGCGGCCTCTGCGGTAATGCGGTTCCGCGAGAAGCCGGATCTGAAGACAGCGAAAAAGTACGTGGCGGCGGGGAACTACTACTGGAACGCGGGCATGTTTTTCTGGAAGACGTCGGTCGTGCTCGACTCGCTGCGCAGGCATCTTCCGAAGACGGCGACTCTCCTGGCGAGTCTGCCGAAGTTCAACTCGCGCGACTTCCCTGCCCGGCTCGCGGAGACTTTTCCGCATTGCGAAAACATTTCGGTCGACTACGCGATTCTCGAACCGGCGTCGAAGACGGCGGGCGCCATCACCGGCGTGACGGCCGGCGACATCGGCTGGAACGATGTCGGAAGCTGGAACGCGGTCTACGAATTGCTCGATCGCGATGAGTCCGGCAATGCGGCGCGAGGCGAACTCGTCGCGCACGGCGCTTCGGGGAACTACGTCGACGCCGAGGGAAAGCTCGTTGCCCTGGTGGGCGTCGACGATCTGGTGGTGGTCGACACACCGGACGCTCTGCTGATCACGCGGCGGGAATGCGCGCAGGAGGTCGGCGATCTGGTGAAACTGCTCGAGAAGCAGAAGCGTCATCATTTGCTGTAATGCGAGTTCTCTGTACCGGCCTGCTGGTAACCGCCGCCTTGATGGCGCAACTTGTCCCCGGCAAGCAGGACGACCTGATTATTCCCGGAGAGCGGATCGGCGCCTTCACAGCCGCGACCGGACATGAGGGATTGCGCCGGGCCTTCGGAGCGATCAATGTCGTCGACCAAATGATCGACTCCGAAGAAGGCAATTCGGCGCCCGGCACGATCATCTACAAGGGCGATCCGGAGCGCGAGTTGCAGATCCTTTGGAAGGACAACGACCCAACCAAGCCGCCCGCCCAGATTTTCATCTGCCGCTCTTCGAGGAGCAAGTGCCAATGGCATACGCGAAGCGGAATCACGATCGGAACGACGCTCCAGAAGCTCGAACAACTTAACAAAAAGCCGTTTTCGCTGTCCGGGTTCTTTTGGGATTACGCGGGTGGCGTCATCTCGTGGGACGACGGAAAGCTTGAGAAGGAGTTGGATAAAGGCGGCCGGCTGATGCTGTTTCTGTCGCCCTCCAAGGACGCGGTCGAGAAGCTGACTTCCGAGGAGCGCAAGGCGATCAGCGGAGATCAGACCATGCGGTCCGGCGATGCGCCGGTGCGGAAGCTGAATCCAGCGGTCGAGTCGATGAAGCTGTTGGGATTTTCATCGAAGTGAGCTTGCGCATCTCGCTGGTCTTGATAGACTCATCGAATCATGCAACTCGGCGGCATTGAGACAGGCGGAACCAAGTTTGTATGCGCGGTCGGGACGGAAGCAGGTGAAATCGTTGCCCGGAAGTCCATCCCTACGGAGTCACCGGCAAAAACGATCGCGGCGGTGGCGGAGTTCTTTCGCGAGCATCCGGACGTGGGCGCTATTGGGATTGCCGCGTTCGGGCCTGTGGACTTAGCACCGGCTTCGCCGACCTACGGCTACATCACGATGACCCCGAAGGTCGCGTGGCGGAACTTCGACATCGTGAACGCCGTCCGGAAGGCGACGGGCGTCGAGCGAATCGCAATCGACACGGACGTGAACGGCGCCGCGTACGGCGAACATCGTTGGGGCGCCGCGCGCGGACTGGAGACTTTCCTCTATCTGACGGTCGGCACCGGAATCGGCGGCGGGGGGATGGCCAACGGACGCTTGCTGCACGGACTGGCGCATCCGGAGATGGGCCACATCCGGATTCCGCACGATCTGATTCGCGATCCGTTTCCGGGAAGTTGCCCGTCGCATCGCGATTGCTTGGAGGGTCTGGCATCCGGCGAGGCGATCCGGCAGCGATGGAACATCGCAGGCGAGTTTCTTCCGCCGGAGCATCCGGCGTGGGCTCTCGAGGTGGAGTATCTTTCGCTGGCGCTCGCCAATTTCACGCTGACGCTGTCGCCTGAGCGCATCGTGATCGGCGGCAACGTCATGAGGGGCCTCGACTGGACGATCCTGCGCGAGGGCATGCGCCTGGTGCTGAGCGGATATTTGCAGATCCCGGCGATTCTGGAGCAAATGGATACGTTCATCGTGCCTCCGGTATTGGGCGGCGATGCGGGAGTGCTTGGGGCGATCGCACTGGCGTCGGACGCTGTCTGAACTCTCCTGACCGGGCTACGCATTTCTCCAACCGGGCAGAATAAGCCGGATCCGAAGTGTGCCTGCTTTTCGCCCAACTCTCGCTTTACTTACGCAATTGAAACCTTAGTTACTTGCAGTGAACCACCAACCTGATTTATTATTACCCGTTGGTTTGTAAACGATCTTAAGATTTCGGGGTTTTATGTCGTGAAGTCTCTACTTGTCTACGCGGCCCTTTGTTGGTTCGCGATTCGATTGAATGCGGCTGACTGGCGTCCCGTGAGCCGCGCCGAGCTGGAGCAGAAGATACCGAAGGTAGATCCGGCGGCGGACGCGGAGGCAATCTTCTGGGATATTTCGGTCGAGGACCGGGCGCAAGGCGGCGACCCGCAAACGATCTTGAATCACTACATTCGCATCAAGATCTTCACCGAGCGTGGCAAGGAGGACCACTCGACCGTGGAGATTCCTCGCGTTGGCAAGAGGAGCATCCACGACGTTGCAGGACGAACCATCAAGCCTGACGGCACCATTATCGAATTGAAGAAGGATTCGATCTTCGACCGCGAACTGGTGAAGACGAAGGGCCTAAAACTCCGGGGAAAATCGTTTGCGATGCCCAACGTCGAAGCCGGAGACATCATCGAATACCGGTGGCGCGAAGTTCGAGATGGCGAACTGGTTTTTTATATGCGGCTCCAAATGCAACGCGAACTC
>JBDTTK010000069.1:0-10935 GCA_039930685.1 Bryobacteraceae bacterium
CCTGGGCAACGCGACGATCCCCAGGCGCTGAGCCGCCTGCTGATTCCATCCACCAAGCTTGGCCTGATTCGCCTCGACTCCGTCGCCCGCCTCGAACGCGGGCTCGGACCCAGCCGTATCGACCGATTCAATCGCCAGTTCGCCGTCGGCATCTACGGGAACGTTGCTTCCGGCCACTCGCTGAACGAGGCCGCGGCGAAAACGCAAGCCATTGTCACGGGTCTCAATCTGCCTCCCGGATATTCCATGGCCTTTTCCGGCCAGGTGAAGATTCTCGAAGAAACCACTACGAACATGATCCTCGCGATCGGCCTCGCGTCGATCTTCATGTATATGGTGCTCGCGGCGCAGTTTGAAAGCCTGATCCACCCGTTCATTATTCTCACCACGCTGCCTCTTTCGATTCCCTTTGCGTTGTTCTCGCTGATCATCACTGGCCGTACCCTCAACCTCTTCAGCGCCCTGGGCATTCTGTTGTTGCTCGGAATCGTCAAGAAGAACGGCATTCTGCAGATCGACTATATGAACCGGCTTCGCGACGAAGGACGCCCCCTGCGCGAGGCCATTCTCGAAGCCAATCGCGTTCGCCTCCGCCCGATTCTGATGACCACGCTCTCGATCATCGCTGGCTTGATTCCGACCGCAATCGGCATCGGCGCCGGCGCTTCGCAGCGTTCCGCGATCGCCGTGACAATCATCGGCGGACAGACTCTCTGTCTCTTGCTGTCGCTGTTGGTCGTCCCCGTGGGCTACTCGCTGGTCGAAAGCGCACGTGCCGCCTGGTCCGCTCGCCGGCACGCGGTGCAAACCGCACCTGCCACCGGCATGGGCGACTAAACCGGGCATCCACCAGGCGTGACGAGCCTCCACCGTAAGGGAACAGCCCGTTGGTAACACGGACCTCCAGAGTCGGTGTGAACATCACACAGGCGCTCCCCCTCCGCGACCAGGACCGAACGCTCGCTAGCCTCGCTGCCCTCCTGGAAATGAAAATTCTGACACTTCTCCACCGCTTCACCCACTGACCGTTCAAACAGGTCCGCTCGCCGCTCCGTCTGCCACTTTCGGCAAATCGCGGCGAAATATTTTCGGATCTTATTCGGATTCATGTGCGTCGATATGGCTGAGAGGGGAGGCACCCAAGATGAACCGAGTAACCATAAACGCGCAGGCCGCAAGACCCGCCGCTCCGAATCGCACGCATCAGAGTAAGGTCTATTGCCCGATGTGCACCCACACGGTGGAAGCGCAGGTCGAGCACGTCGGCCGGCATGTGCAGGTCGCAGCCGGACAAAAGTGTCCGCGTTGCGCCGGTGCGCTGGACGCAGGCTACATCTTCCGCATGGACCGGGCGGCCTGACACCTGGGACGCCCACAGCCCAGGCCGGACGCAGCATAAGATCTGCGTCCGGCGGCGGTGATTGCGCTTCGCGCTATAGTGAAGGTGTGAAGAAGAAGCGCGCGGCTGCCGATAAATTGACCGAAGCACCCGCCGCGGTCGTTCTCGAGCCGAAACAGGCCGATAGCTTGACCATGATCGACAACTCCACAAAACCACCGGCAAAATGCTCCGTTTGCGGCGAGGAATGCGCGCCGAACTCGAACGAAGGTCTTTGCTGGGTCTGTCGCCGCCTGAAAATCAGCGCTTGGCGCGATAGCGATCCGCAGCTTGCGGCTCAAGAATAGCCTGTTCGTAGATAAACGCCGCAGCCGCGACGTCCTCCACTCCTAATCCATTCGATTTGAAAATCGTAATGCCGTCCGCCCTCAGACCCTCGACGTCCTGCAGGTTCACCAGCTTCGGCGATTTCCAATCCTTCGGCGTCCACGCCAGTATCAGGTCACCTGACTCGATCCTCGCCTGCTCTATGGAGTCCGCCGCAATCAGCGCCGCTCGGTCGAGCAGGCTCTTTGGCAGTTCGCGCCGGTCCGGATTGTTGGAGCCCATTGCGTTGACATGCGCATCGGGCTCCACCCATTGCGCTTCCAACACCGGATCCTTGGACCACGTCGCCGTCGAAACGATTTCCGCGCCCCGCACCGCTGACTCTGCTGAGTCCACCGCCCTGACGTTCACCGAAAACGCGCGTGAGCACTCAGCCGCGAATCGCTCTCTCTTCTCCGCCGACCGGCTATACACGCGGACTTCCTTCACCGGCCGCACCGCGAGCGTCGCCTCCAATTGGCTGCGTGCTTGAAATCCGCTGCCGATCAGGCCCACCGTCGCGGCTCCCGGTTTGGACAGAATATCCGTCGCGTACCCGGACGCCGCCCCCGTTCGGATCTGGCCCAGCCAGTTGGCCTCCATCAGCGCCAGCGGTTGCGCCGTGTTCGAGTCGAAAAGGTGAAAGAAGAAATGTGCGCCGTGCTTTACGTGCGTGCCGTAAATCTTCGTGCCGAAGTAGCTTCCGCCCGACTGCATCGTAATGCTGCCCGCCATCGCGTGAAGCACCGAACCTTCCGGCATGAACATCCGCCGGCGCGGCTGGCTTTGCGCCGTGCCGTCTCTCAGCGCTTTGAACGTCTCCCGCATCAGCCGGATGCACTCGGACATCGAGAGCATTCTTCGTACGTCGTCTTCCGTGAAGTAGAGCATTTCAGATCCTCCGAGTTTGTACCATTTCCCGCACGGCGCAAAGTACGCCGAAATCGGCTCGCCTAACCCCTCGTTTTTACAAGGATTTTACAAGTTCCCGACGACTTACATACCACCTGCCGCGCACAATGAGGAAGTCATGTCACACGCCAGCACATCTTTCGCGGAGCCCTCGGTTCCCAGCCCGGCCTCTCTCGCCGGCTTCTCCGGATCCTCAATCGGTCTTGAAGATCGGACGGATGAGGAATTGATCCAGGCCTACAATGACGGCACTGGCTCGGATACATTTCACGACTTGTTCAGCGAGCTCTTTCGTCGCCACCATTCCCGCATCACGCACTGGAGCTACCGGTACACGGGCGACCACGAAGCCGCCCTCGACCTCACCCAGGAAATCTTCATCAAGGCCTTCCGCAGCTTCCATACCTTTCGCGGCAATTCCCGGTTCTCCACCTGGATTTATGTGATCGCCCGGAACCACTGCCTGAACAGCCTGAAACGCCGCGCACACGATCACGTCGAACTCGCCCCCTCAGTGGCAGCCCGCCTTGCAGACCCCGCTGCCTCGGAGATTCACCGGAAGCTCGAGACCCGCCAAGCCTTCCAAAAACGCTGGCAGTGGATTACCAGCATTCTCACCAGCGTGGAAACACGGGTTATGTTGCTTCACTTTGGCCTCGAACTGCCCCTAGATGCCGTCACTCGGGAATTGGGGCTTACGAACCGGAGCGGCGCCAAGGCGTTCATCGTCAGCGCCCGCCGAAAGCTGGCCGTAGCGCTGGAAAACTGGAGCGGAACCGAAGCCCGGCCCATATCCCTGCGCAAGGAACCGAAGGCTCCAACCCGTCGCCGGGCGGCATTTGCCGCCGCCGCACCCGCAGTGATGTAATCGCCCCGATCGCTCGGAATCACCCAGGGAGCCGGACAAAGAATCTGGCTCCCCCGGGCGATTTCGAGTCCGCCCACAAATCCCCCCCGTGGTCGAGGACTGTCTTTCGCGAGAGCGCGAGCCCCAACCCCGTCCCGTTCTTCTTCCCCGAAGTCACGAATGGCTGAAACAACTGCCCCGCGATGGCTGCCGGAATCCCCGGACCGGTATCTTGCACGGTAACGAGCACGCCCGTCCCCTGGGCCTCGGCGCTGACCCTCACCGACCCGCCCTCCGGCATCGCTTCGATCGCATTCGCCACCAGATTCTGGAAAACCCGCTGCATGGGTGATCGATCCAGCGGAATCTCGATCTGCTCGGGCACGCTGAACTCCACCGTCACTTGGCGGGCGTCCGCCAACGGAATCAGCGTCTCGCATCCGTCCTCGATCACATCCCGCAGCCGGCACACCTCCCGCGCATGCGACTCCCCTCGCGTAACGTCCGCCAGCTCTTGCAGCAATTCCTGGACCCGCCGCGACGACCGGTAGATGTTCGTAGCAAGCCGCTTCACTTGCGGCTTCGTCAATTCATCGTCCACCAGCATCTCTGACCCGCCGTAAATCGACGCCAGCGGATTTCGCAAGTCGTGGATGATCGAGGTCGACAGCCTCCCGATTGTCGAAATCCGTTCCTGCCGGATCAGTTCTTCCCGCGCTCCATGGATGGACTCGCACATGTCGTTGAACGTCCCCGCCAGACGGCCGATCTCATCGTCGCTGGTTACCTGGACGCGAGTGTCGAAATTCCCCCGCCCGATCTCGGCAGCCGCGAGATCCAATGCCTTGACCGGTTCCAGCAGTCGCCGCGCGAGCAAATACGTCAGCCCCAGCCCCGCGAGCACCGCTACCGCCCACACCATCGCGATATTGTTCCGCACCGAAGCGATGCGATTCCGCGCCCCTTCGAATGATCGTAGGATGCGCAATTGACCGAGCGGTTTCCCCTCGATATCGAGCAGCGGCGTCGCGAATTGCGCGTACTCCACTTGACCGATCATGAGCCTCTGCCGTATCGTTCCAGCCGCCTCAGCCTCCACCGCTCGCACGCCGTCGGCGCTCAACGTCGACGCAATCACTTGACCCTGCACGCTGAACGCGAATTCGCTGCCGCCCGTCGCCGCCTGTAGTTCCTTGGCTAAGTCCGCATCGACCCCGAAGCCTGCCACCAGCACATTCAACAGCGCGGACCCGTGAGCCGCCGCCACGTACACCGGCGTGATCACGATTTGGTACAGGCGGCCGTCCTGCACCACGAATCCCGTCACTTGGCTCGGGAACCGGCTCGCCGCCGCCCGGACGGCCGGCACATCCCGTTTCGCCGATACCGCGCCCCTGCCCAAAGCCGCCAGGACGCCGCCCCTCGGATCCGTCACAAGGAACAGCGCGCCGCGCCGCGAGATCTTGTCCCAGATTTCCCCGGCCGTGTCCCGAATCGTCGCCTGATCTCCCGTGCTGAACGCGGACCGCACGTCCGACATGCGGCTCAATACCAGGCTCACCGAAGCCAGCTCATGTGCCCGCGCCTGCCACAGCGAGTCGTACGCCTGAAAGCTGGCATGCACTTCGTCCTCGATGCCCGCCGACGCGATCCTCACGAACTGGTCCTGCACAATCCATCCGATTCCTGCAAACAGCAGCGTAATCGCGATCGACGTCGAAAATAGAATCTTCCAAAGCAGCGACACCGACGATAGGCTCCGCTTGTTCATTTCCTCACTGCCGGATACACGCTTTTATCGTCAGGCGGAGCGCTGTACTCCTGCCCAAACTTGTTCTTGTGTGGAATCGCCAGGTAGCCGCTCTCTGAGATCGCGAGAGCCGGCACAGTAGCCTCGTCGGCGTCCACCGTAATTCGCTGCGTCAGCGACGTAAGCGTCGCCGCCGTAGCCCGCTCGTGGAACACGTGCACTCTGTACTCGCCCGCCGGAACTCCGGTGATTTCCCAGTCCCCCGTCTTCGCGCTCGTCGTGAAGTACGGCGAATCCAAAACGACAATCACCGCGCTCATCGACGCGTGGATGTTACAGAACACCCTCACAATCCCCGGACGCGCGAACCGGACGCTCTTCGAAGTACCCGGCGCGTAAAGCCCTACATCAAATAGCTGGCCGTTGTAATTCGAAAACGCGCTGTGAAAGATCGGATCGAAGTTCGGAAAATCGACTGCGCTTCCGACAACGATCGGCAGCACGTGCGGCGTGAACCTCTTATCTTTTTGGACCATACGGGCTCGGCGCGGTACCGCAGCCGCCGCGCCGTTCACGGGCTCCAGCCATACCACCACACCAGAGAAGTCCTTGCGCTTCCGGACCGCCGCATCGCTCGAATCCTTCAGCTCTACACTTCCCTTTACACTCGCGCCCGCGCACAGTTCCGCGCCAATCACCAACGCCAGCGTCAACCGGCGCATCCGGCTAGAAAAGGTAGGCGATCGCCAGGTCATAGTGAGGATTCAGCCGCGTACCTAGTCCAAGATACGTCGTGCGCACCTGCGACGCCTCGATGCTCGTGAGCACGTTCGACCCCAGCCGGTAGATCGCATTAATCGCGTACATTTGGTTCTTGCCGATGCCGCCCTTCAGAAGATCCTGGTTCCGGTCGTCCTGCTGCCCGCCATACAGATTGAACGTCAGCCGCCGGTTCGCTCGGAAGCTCGCCTGTGCCCAACCGCCGTACGCTCGAACGGACCGAAACGTGTCATCGGGAAACGACGTCACGCTCTGCCGCAGCGAGCCCAGGCCGCTGACGTTCTCTCCCTCAAAGAACATCCCGGTCAAATCGAACCAACTCACCGGACGGATCAGCCAGTCGATCGAATAAATCCGCGACGGTGCCGTCACACCCGCAACATGCGTGTCGCTCACATGAAATCCCGGCGCCAGTTCAATCCGGCGGCTCTCGCCGAACTGCTTCCAGAACTCGAATCGGCCCTCCAGTCCCGGCCGCGCTGCCGTGAGCCGGTCGCCATACTCAGCCGCCAATCCCGTACCCGACTCGCTCGTCTGATAGACGCCCACTTGCGCGCGCAGACCGGTCGTACTTCCAAACTCGAAGCGCTGCTCGACCCGAGCCTGCGGCTGCCAGAGCCACAGATTTCCCGCATCCGTCAGCGGCGAAATGCCGACTTGCGCCAGCGAATCCGGCTCCCGCGGCGCGATGATCGGCTTGTCCTGGCCCACGCTGAACGTCGTGTGACTCCAGGCGAAATCCACAGTAGCTACCCGCAATCGCATCTGCTGATTCAGCGGCCCTCCGGAACCGCCGAAGAAATCCATGAACACGGATCCCGTGACCTTCGCGCCGCCCAACACCGTTGGACCTGTGAATTTCAAGCCCAGAACGGTTTGCCGAAACGACGCGCCCCCCACCGCGCTCGTCGAACCGGTCGACGCCAGCACCGGATTCTGTCCCGCCCCCGACCGCCCGTTAAGGTAGGCGTTGAACAGCAACGTTCCGGTCAGCTTCAGCGGCAGGCGGCGTTCGCTCTCTACCTTGGTCTGCTGCAACTCGGCAACCCGTGTCTCCTGAATCGCCAGCCGCTCCCCGATCTCGGCCTTCGTTGTCGCGGCGCCGCCATCGTCGGCGACAACTTCGCCCGTCGGCGGCGTTAACTGCTTTCGCAGCGACCGCAACTCCGTCATCAGCTCTCGATTCTGCTCTTCGAGCCGCGACAACCGCTCCATCACCTGCTTCCATTCGGGCTGGCTTTGCGCTGCCGCGAGCGCCGGGAACAAGGCCAAGGCTATTGGGAACAACTTACCTCGAACCATCGGGGCCTCCCATCTTCGTGAGTTCTTCCAGTTTCTTCCGCACCGCGCTGGGCGAGTATGGCTTCGCAAAGAAAGCGTTCGCCCCAGCGCGCATGACGCGTTCCGGCGTTGCCGGATCGCTATCGCCGCTCACCACCACGATCGGCGTGCATGAATGCCGCGCCGCCGCTCTTACACGCGCGACCAACTCCAATCCGTCCATCGAAGGCAGATGCAAATCGGTAACAATCGCCGCAATGTGATCCTCGCCGAGCAGCCTCAGCGCATCCTCCGCGGATGCCGCCACTCGCACCGCGAGTCCCGCCACCGATTGCAACGCGATCTCGATCGTCGCCGCGCAATCCTCCGCGTCGTCAACCACCAGAACCGTGCGCAGTAGGCTGAACTGAGGATGCGCGCTCACGCGATGAACCTGTATCCCACGCCATGCAAGGTCACGAAATGCCGGGGCACATTGGAATCCGGCTCCAACTTCTGACGCAGCCGCACCACGTGCGCATCCACCGTCCGCGTATTCGGAAATGACTCGTATCCCCAAACGGAATTCAGAATGACGTCGCGCGTCAGCGCGCGATCCGGATTCTGCAGGAAGAACGCCAGTAGATTGAATTCTGCGCGCGTCATCTTCACTTCGTCGCCCTTCCGCCGGACGATCCGGCGTTCGATATCGACTTCGACATCCGAAAAGGAAAGCGTCTCGTTTGCCTCCGGCGTCGCCCGCCGCAGTAGCGCCCGGATCCGCGCCAACAACTCGCGCGTCCCGAACGGCTTCACCACGTAGTCGTCCGCGCCGATTTCGAGGAGAAGAACCTTATCGACTTCGTCGCCGACCGCGCTCAGCACGATCAGCGGCGTTCGCACGCCCGCCGCTCGCACTCGTTTGCAAACCTCGACGCCGCTAAGGCCCGGCATTCGCAGGTCAACCAGAATCAGGCTTGGGCTGGAACCCAGCGCTTCCTGAAGGCCCGTCTTCCCATCCGCAACCAGAATCGGCCGGAAGCCTTCCTTCTCGAGCATCAGCCCAATCGTGTCCCTCAGGTTGTCGTCGTCATCGATGACTAGAATCGTCTGCACAGCGTCGCAGCCTCAATTCTAATCGACAGCCTTGCGTTGGAGCCGTTTTCCCGCCAAATTTCACGAATTGTTTACAACTCAGAGCCAACCCGGAGTCGCACGGACGTCTAGGACCGTGATCGGAACCTCGACTGCAGGATTACGTTTCAACTTGGCTTGAACCCCGACCGTGAGAGGCTGTGTGAAAACCGAGGCGCGCCCGTAAGGTCGCGCTCCAAGCTACTAAATTCTGGCTAGAACCCCGAGCGTTAGCGAGGGGTTCTGCGAGTTTTCACACAGACTCGTGAGGGAAGGGACTGTCACCGCACGAATTAGGTGATCGGAGGAAGCGGCTGATAACGTACTCTCGTCCGGTCTGGCCTCGGACCACGGATGCACGGTCGGTCCCGCCTACGTCCCGCGCAGCAGATCGTCGATGCTCTTCACGTTCTTCTTCGCGTATGCGGCCTCGGCCATGTCCGCGTTGATGTCCAGCATCGCCTGGAAATGCTTGCGGGCCGCCGCGAACATCTCGCGAGAACTCAATTCGTTTCCCTTCGCCGCGTAGCACAGCCCGAGCGCGTAATGCGCGTACGGATCACCCGAATCGTAGGTCAGGGCCTTCGTGCAGTACGCGATCGCCGCATCGTAGTGCTTTTCCTTTCGCTCCGTATCGCACAACCCGAAATACGCCAAATTCCTCAGATCGCGCCACGTATCCGTCTGCGCCGCGCGTTTCTTTTTGCCCATGCCAATCAGGAAACCGACCGCGTAATAGTGGATCTTTCCCGCTAGCTTCGAATCAAAATCGCTCAGCCGCAGATATTCGAGGTACTCGGTCTTCGACTCGGGCCACTTGCCCGAAAGCCGCAGGCTCTCCGCGAGCCACAGATGGGCCTCGCCGTTGTTCGGTGTGAGGGTGATCGCCTTGCGCGCCGACTCAATGGACTGCGGATACAGATCCTTCATCCGGTACGCCTGCGCCTGCAGATACAGCGCCATCGCATTCTTCGGCTCGCGATCGACCGCAACATTCAGCTGCCGGATCGATTCGTCAACGCTGCCCGTGTCGAGCAGCATGCCCGCGTAGCTCACGCGCGCCTCAATGTAATCCGGATCGATTTCGATCGCCTTCTTGAACGCCGCTTCGGACTTCTGCTCCTCGAACAGCGAATTGTAGGTCCGTCCCAGGTACAACGCCGCCTGGCTGTACTTCGGATCCGCCGACAGGGCCTTGTCGAAATGCTCCACGGCCCTTTTGTAGTTGTCCGCGAAACCCTTGTTGTAATACTCGAGGCCTTTATCGAACTGGTCGACCGCCGCCTTCGTGCGCCGCCGCGCAATACGGATCTTGATCGAGATCGTGGACTCTTGCCCCGGATAGATGGTCTCTTCGCGCGGACCGTCGGGCTCGTACCCCATCTTCACGCCCTGTACCGTGTGCGCGCCCGGCAGAAGCCCCGGAAGCCGCAGAGGCGTGCCTTTGCTCAACACGCCGACGCTCTTGCCGTCGACGAAGACTTCGACGCCAACCATGTTCGCTTCGATCACGAACGACCCGTTCTTCGGCGCCGGCGGCGTCCCCGACTTCGCCGTCGAAGGCACGTAGGCCAGCAGCATGTTCGGATCGAAGCTCCCGCGGTCCGATGTCGGATTTTGCGCACCCTTGGTCGCCTCGCGGACGTTGCGGTGGACATACTCCGATAACTCATCCGCCGTCACGATGCCGTCGCGCGATTCGTCGGCTTCGCCTTCGAGCCCCTTCACCACGTAATACGTAAAGATTCCGTGCCCGCCGCCCCAGTCCTTGCTCTCAAAGGACCGTTCGCGGTCACGGCTCGCCGTCAGCGAAAACAGCGAAGTATTGACCTTCAGCAGACTCTCATTCAGCTTCCGCGCTCCGTCGTCGTTCGACATGTCCGGAGTGATCGCGCCCGAATGACAGGAGTCCGTCAGCAAAACCTTCCACTTCGCCTTGATCTTCGACCCGATCACCGACCCGAGCGTGTCCATCGGATACCCCGTGTCGCTGATCTTGTTCGGATCGATATCCCACGGCGCCAGGTAAGCCCGCTCCCGATGGATGAATCCGTGACCCGCAAAATAGATCAGGACCCGATCGTCGGACTTTGCCACCGACGGCAGCCACGTCTCGAGTTCCTGCCGCACCGCCGCGAGCGTAGCCTTCGCGCCGATCAGCCGATGGACGTTCTCCGCCCGGTAGTTGCCGCCCTCCGGACTGATCAGAATCGAATAGACCGCCTGCGCGTCCCGTTCCGGAAAATCAAGCTGCGCCTTGGGCGGAAGATTCTTGTAATTCGAGATTCCGACCACCAGCGCATAGCTTCGCGGAATCGCCACCGGCGGAGCAGCCGGCTTGTCTTCCTCATATTTCAGGTCGCGCGCCTTCTTCTGCTGCGGTGCCGGTTGCGCGAACGCGAACCCCGCCGCGAGCAGGCAAAGCAGACTACTTGTGCGCAAGACGGAACTCATAGACGATTGGCCCAGTGAGCGGCGCCGCGGGCGACACCGTCATCCCCTTCTTGTCTTGTATGAACAGCAACTCGCGCGATTTTAGGTTTTCGA
>JBDTTK010000070.1:0-10927 GCA_039930685.1 Bryobacteraceae bacterium
AGGGAAGTGCAATCAAAGCCACCCGCGCAGAATCAACGGCCTGCCGCAAATTCTGGCTTCGTCTCGCACCACCTATGCGCATCAAGCATCAGCCCCGGACGCAAGTCCGCTCAACCAGCCCAAATTCCCCCCCAAAAGGACGCCGCGTAACTCCGAAAACCAATCTCCAACCGATCCTCTGCCGACGCTCGAAGCAAGTCAACACCCGAACTGTGCCCCCGATTTCGAACTCTATACCAACCCGGCTTCGCCTATCGTTCGATCGCTCGTAATTTGATTTGACAAATCAAATTAAAAACCCTACTCTGATTCTTGCCCACGGGACCCGTTCGCGACCTCATGACCTACTACCCGAGCATTTATCTCGCGTGCCACACGCGCCACGTTCGTGACGCGAAGTCCGGAGAGACCCTCAGCGCGCACCAGGCGAGCATTCTCGACCACCTCGACGACCGCGAACCCACCGGCCTTCTCGGGCTCGCCAAGCACATGGGTGTCACACCTTCCACGATGTGTATCCACGTCAACCGCCTTGCCCGCTCCGGGTACGTGACCCGCCAGCGCGACTCCGGCGACGCGCGCCGCGTGAAACTCCTCCTTACCAAGTCCGGCGTCTCGATGAAGCGTGCCAACTCCGTTCTTGACGCCGACCTTGTCGCCTCGATGCTGAGACGGCTAAACGGCAAAGAACGCAAAGAGGCAATTGGCGGGCTTGCGCTGCTCGCGCGCGCGGCAGGCGAAGAGATGTCGACCCGTTCCGCCGTGCGGGAGCGCGCGAAGGAAATCGGAAGGGAAGTGTAAACGTACCGGGGAGGCCAAGACTATGAAATGGATTCTGTGGATCGGCGGTTCGCTTGCGGCTCTTGTTGTCTTGATCGTCGGCTTCGGCGCGAGCCTTCCGAAAGAGCACGTGGCAACGCGCCGCGCGCGGTATAAGCAGCCGTCGGAGGCTCTATTCGCGCTGATTTCCGGGGCACAGGATTGGCGTCCACAAGTCAAGAAGTTTGAGCAACTGCCCGATCGCGACGGCCGCCGGATGTGGAAGGAAACCGACGCCCGCGGCGATGTCATCACCTACGAAGTGATGGAGTCTCTCGCGCATTCGAGATACGTCACGCGGATCGCGGATCCAGATCTGCCCTTTGGCGGACGCTGGGTCTTCGCTCTTAAGCCCGCGGATGGCGGCACTGAGGTCGAGATCACCGAAGAGGGTGAAATCTACAATCTGATTTTCCGCGCTCTTGCCAAGCTCGTGTTCGGATACACGTCGTCGATTGAGGACTATCTTAAAGCGCTCGGCCAAAAGGTCGGCGAACAGACCACGCCGGAGGCATAGGCGATTGACCGGACCACGAAGGATTCACTATGGGACTCGAAGCGAACTGCAACGCCCGATACGTGAGCGGAGCGGGCGCGAAACAATCCGGCGAAGGCCGTGCGATGTGGGAGACCGACTATCTGTTGTTCCGGGGACCGTTCCGCGTGAAGATCCAACGCCCGGAGATTCAGAAGATCACGGCCGCGAAGGGCGTTCTCCGCTTCGCGTATCTGAGGAACGAATCGCTCGAACTCGACCTCGGCGAGCCGGCCGCCGCGAAGTGGCTCGACAAGATTCTCCATCCACCCACGCGGCTCGATAAGCTCGGCGTGAAGCCCGGCATGCGGGTGAGCGTGCTGCGGGTGGACGACAGCGGGTTCGTGGGCGAACTCGAGGCGCGCGGAGCGGACGTATCAACGCGCGCCCGGAAGGATTCGGACATTGTGTTCGCCGGCGCCTCGATAAAGGCCGACCTCGATTTCGGAGCGTGGCGCGCTGCCATCCAGCCCGCGGGCGAAATCTGGGTCATCTATCCGAAGGGCGGCAAGTCGATCAGAGAGTCCGAAGTGCGCGCCAACATGGACAGCGCTGGGCTTGTGGACACGAAGGTCTGCGCGTTCTCGAGCGTGCTGACCGCGATGAAATGCGTGATCCCGGCCGCCGATCGCGGAGCGGTATCGAAGACGCGGCCCAGCGCTCAAACCGCGAAGTAGCTGCCGAGCACTCGCTGGAAATCGGAAAGCTCGGCGAGGTGCCCGAGCGCCTTCTCAAGCCGCGGGTCGGTATCAGCAGCCAGCAGGTCGACGTAGAACAGATACTCCCAGGGCTTGCCGCGTAGGGGGCGCGATTCGATCTTCGCAAGACTCAGATCGCGTAGAGCGAAGACGCCGAGCGTCCGGAAGAGCGAGCCCGGGACGTTGCGCGTCGTGAACACGAGCGACGTTTTCCATTGCTTCTTGCCCGCGACCCTGGGCCGCGGCACCGGCTTCGAGCGGCGCTCCAATAGGAAAAAGCGGGTAAAGTTCCGGCGGTCGTCCTCGATCGACTTCTTAAGAATTGCGCCGCCGTAAACTTTGGCAGCCAGCTCCGAAGCGATCGCGCCCTCGTCTGCGGTGCCTTCCTCCATCAGCCGTTTGACGCTGCCGGCCGTGTCGTAATAGACGATCTTTTCAATTCGTGGATACTTCGCAAAAAAATCCAGGCATTGATTGAGCGCCACCGGATGCGACGCCACGCGGCGGATTTTCGCGAAAGACGCGCCGGGTTTGACAATCAGGTTGTGGACGATGCGGACATTGGTTTCAGCGACAATCCCGAGGTCGTGCTTTAGAAGCAGGTCGTAGTTCTCGTGGACCGATCCGTGCAGCGTATTCTCGATCGGCAGCGCGGCGGCCTGAACGTCTCCGGCGCTCAACGCGCCGAACGCCTGGTCGAACCGCTGGCAGGGGACGGGTTCGGCGGCGCGTCCGTAGAATTGCTGGATCGCCTGCTGGCTGAACGCGCCCAGTTCTCCCTGGAAGGCGACGCGGAGTTTGCTCATTTCTCTCCTTCCGGCCGGCGCGCTGGTCCGTCCCATCGGCGGGCCTCTTTTGCGGGACATCCGAGAAGATCAAGAACGCGGTCGACCGAGTGATCTACGATATCGAGCACAGTTTGCGGGTTGTGATAGAAGCCTGGAACAGGAGGCGCGACAATCGCGCCCATCTCAGCGAGGGCGGTCATGGTTCTGAGATGCCCCAGATGAAATGGCATTTCGCGGACCAGCAGGATGAGCTTGCGGCGCTCCTTCAAGGTGACATCGGCCGCGCGGATCAGCAGGTTCGAACTGATGCCGGAGGCGATGGCGGACATGGTGTGAATCGAGCAGGGCGCGACGACCATCGCGTCCGTCAAGAAGGAGCCGCTGGCCAGCCGGCAGCCAATATCCTCGTTGGCGTAAGAGAAATCGGCCAGGCCCCGGAATTCGGCAGCCGACTTCCGCATCTCGAGATAGGATGTCTTCTCCGCGGAGCGGGACAGCACTAGATGCGTCTCCGCAGTCCCAATTTCGCGCAGCTTCTCGAGAAGGCGCCATCCGTATATGGAGCCACTGGCGCCCGAAACTCCGACGATGATTTTCACTCTTTGCGGTCCCTCCCGAGCATAGCAGTGGTGCGATATGCGGCGGCAATATCGTCTTTTTCCAAGAATCACCTGCGTCTGTTCTGAATTCAGAACAGAATGGCGGTTGAAAGCTTGCAGCCCCGATGCAGCCCCGATATAATCTGGATGCCGTGCTCCAGTTTTCTGCTGTGCCAATGGTGCTGAGACTCCGGCGATCGAACGCGCCTAGGATCAAGGCCAGAATGTCTCTATGATGGAGGACGCCGGACAGAAACTCAAGCGGGTTCGCGAACGGCTTGGCCTCAAGTATCGCGACGTCGAGGAGGCAAGCCAGCGTATCGCCGCTCATCATCAGAACGACGAGTTCACGATTGCATTGAGCCGTCTATCCGATATTGAAAACAAAGGGACAATTCCCTCTTTCTTCCGGCTGTACTCGCTCTGTGCGATTTATCGCATTGAGGTTTTGGAGGTGATCGCCTGGTATGGAGTCCCGGTGAAATCGTTACCCAGCGACATCGCCAGGATCGAGCTGGAACGGACGAACCTCGTTTCGGTGGACATCTCCGACGGAGTCATGCAACTACCAGTTCTGCTAGACCCCGGCTTTGACCCGTCGAAAACGACGCATTTGACGCGCGCCATTCAGCGTTGGGGCGTGATGCCCATCATGCTCTTTAACCACTTGGACTTGAAGTCCCTGCGCTACGGATACATCGGCACCGACGACTTCACCATGTACCCGATCCTGCAGCCGGGCGCACTCGTGGTTCTAGACGAAGGGAAGAAGCGAATTGCGACGAACACCTGGCTGCACGAAAGCGATCGCCCTATTTATTTCCTGGAACTTCGCGATCGCTATATCTGCGCCTGGTGCAGTCTAAAGGACGGTACGCTGATTGTGCAGCCGCACCCCTCGTCCGGATGTGATCCGGAGGTCTTCGCGTATCCAGACGAAATCGAAGTGATTGGGCAGGTGATTGGCCTGGCTACGCTTCTCGATCCGGCCCGGCGGCGCCGATGAAGTTCTTTAGAGTCTCGAGGAGTGCTTGCATGTCACTGAGAAACAGGTCCCGTTCGACGCCGTGAATGGTCGACGGCACCAGGTTGACATAGCACAGGGAGAGGATCCAGTTCTCGATCACTTCGCGGCGGGGTTCCGAGAGGCTGCTGAAGTAGAGGTCCAGGTCTGCTTTCTGCTCTTCGAGCGAGAAGGCAATCCATTCCCTAAACGCCCGTAAGTGGCTCTCACTCAGCGCCTTCTCGGCGTCGCGCTCTCCGGCGACGGCGGCGAGCCCGTGGTGCTCATAGCGTCCGGTGTTCGCATTCCGCAATTGGGACAGGTACGCCAGGCGTCCCAGGACGGTCGGAATGTGGCTGAGAGTCTTCCGCCATAAATCCTCGCCGGCACTGCGCTCGAAGCTAGCCCTGGTCCGCGAAAGCCTCATGGGTTGATCAGTTTCCCGCCTTCCCTCCATCCTGTTATACAGGAACTCCCGTCCGGAAAACCAGTCCTGCAATCAATTTCAGTGTAATGCAGGTCTCTGAATGTATCGTGTTCTGATTTCCGAAAAAGCCTGAAGCGCTACAACCCTAGCCGGTTCTAAGCGATTAGCCTTAGGTCCATCGGGGACGTATCCTAACGCCCAGCTGGTACTGCCAAGACGGCTAGAACGTCGCGCGTTGGATCAGCGGTTCCCCAACTATAAGAATCCGACTGCCGTTGTGCGACGGATTCAGGCGTTGCCGCCCAGCCACCGCCACAAGCACCGATCGACTACAAGGAGAATTCACCATCATGACGAAAATCACCCTTCTCGCCATCGCTCTCAGCCTTCCGATGATTTCGGTTGGAAAGACGTCGTCCGCCAAGCCGGGCGTCACCAAGGAATCGCCGATCCCGGATTGCTTTCCCTGCATCGGTGGCGGCGGACTGACCTCGAAGAGTGTGGTGCGCGAGTCCCCGATCCCGGACTGCTACCCCTGCATCGGACCCGGCCTCACTGCGAAAATCGTGGTTCGCGAGTCGCCCATTCCCGAGTGCCTGCCCTGCCGTCCGTAAGCACCCGCTGAGATGCGAAATCAGGATTCCCGGGGTGCGGCCGCGTGGGGCAAAGTCGCCTCCGCCGCCGCCCTCGGAGAATCAGGGTTATCTCACGCATCACGCCCAAGCTGCTCATTGCGTTAGCCTGAGGCTTTCCCGATAGGGTAAACTCGGTATCCAAAGAGAGCGCGTGTTCCAAAGTGGATCTCGAGTACATCCTCGCGAACGTCAGCATCGCGTTCACCGTTGCCCTGCTGGTGCGGATCTACACTTCGGGCCTGATTCCGATCTATCGCGCGTTCGCGGTGTTGATGGCTGCGGATGCGGCGTTTTCGATCGCATTGCGCGTCATCCTGGAACACCCCGAATGGGTTGTCCGTCTCCCCTCCGGGCAGCTTACGAGGCTCTATCCGTTGGCGTTTTTTGCTGCAGAAATGGTGAAGGCATTTCTGTACATATTTGCGAGCGTAGAGTTATTTACAGTGATTTTGAAGCCGTATCGAGGGATTGTCCGTGCCGGCAGGATCGCGATCTACGCGTCGTTGGCCGCAGCGGTTCTAATCACGCTCGGCGTGAACGAGCTGACTCCGAATCCGCGAGCTGGCGCGGTCCTCGATAAGGTCCTCGGGCAGTTCTTGCTGGCGGACCGCACAGCAGTCTTTGCACTCGCCGTTTTCCTGGTCGTCATGCTGATGGCGCTGCTGTGGTTTCCGGTGAAGATGTCGCGGAATGCCAGGTTGCACTCAGTCCTCTATGTAACATTCTTTACCGGGAAAGCCTTGGTTTTTTACGCGATCGTGTTTCTGGGTAAACCGGCGATCCGTACATTCAGCAAGGTAAATCTGGCCGTGTACACCCTTTGCCTTATCATCTGGACGATCGGATTAAGCCGCTCGGGAGAACTGTCGCAGGCCGCTTTCCGTGGCCCCTGGCAGCGTGCAGATGCGGGAGAATTGACGAAAAAGCTCGAGATCATCAACGCAAGGCTGGCGAAGACGTCGGCGAAACTGGCTGATGATGATGACCGTGATCGATACGGATAAAGTACGAAAGTACCGAAGAATAAGCAACAATTCGCGTTGCCTTTTCGGTTTAGGTCAGGTATTCTGGCTCTACTGATTCCACGGAGGTTTCGGCAATGTCTTCGTTGGCGCTCGTTTTTGGTCTGGGCCTGGCGCCCTTAGCAGCCCTGGCGGTCCTGATGTACCGCCTGCGCTCTCCGATCGCTGTATCGGAAGTAACCGCGGAATGGCTCGATTCGTTTTCGATTGATCGTTACCGGCCCATGGAACGCCTTCTGAATGAGGCGGACTTCCGCTTTCTCGAGTCGCTTCCTGGGTACCGCAAGGAGATTGGCGCGCGATTGCGGAAAGAACGCCGGGTGGCCTTTCGGCGCTACCTCAACCGGCTGACCCGCGACTTCCATCGTTTGCACGCGGCTGCACGTCAGGCAGTGGCCTATTCCGAGACCGATCAGTCCCATCTTGTACCGGTCTTGATGCGCCAGCGCCTGCAGTTCGCATGGCTCGTGACGAAGATCGATTTTCAACTCGCGTTTCACGGCGTAGGACTCGGCAAGGTACCGGTGGGAAATCTGGTCGCTGCGATGGACGCGATGAGCCGCGAACTACGGATGGCCGCCGTTCCAACCGCTGCCTGAAACCTGTCCGCGCTACAGCCTTCGAATCATCTCTTTGGCTTCCTTGAGCGCCGGAAAATGTTTTTCGGCTTGCCGGAATTCCCGCGTGTGTACGCACCGGCGAGCTCCTCTATGATCCACCGGGTGCTGCAGGTGCAGCATCTCGTGGTACATCACATACTCGACAACAAGCCGCGGTACCTCCGGGCGGTCGAGCAGCTTGCTCAAAATAATTGCGTGATGCGACGGGTCATAGTGGCCGAGAGTGACTCGCGACGGCTGGCGGCTCCAGCCCAGTTCAGGCATGGCCATGAGTCCGCCGAAAAACTTGTGGTTCAGCTCTTCAAATAATTCCGCGAGATTGTAGACGCCACCCTGCGGGCCGGAAACGAATTTTCGGCCGCGGATCTGGCGCATCAGGTGGAGGCTGCGCCGCATTTCCTTGCGGTTCAGGAAGCGGCGATAGAGATTGTTGTCGGCGGCGGGCACCGGTTTGCGGTAGAGCTTCGACAGCAGAATGCGCGCGAGCGCCTCATGGATCTCCGCAGGCGCTCCGTTGAGCGCATCCGTGATGCGCACCTCCAGTCGGCCTTCGTGGAGCCGAATCGTGGAGTTGGCATTCGCCCACGCGCAGAATTCCACGGTGATACCGGGCAGCGGCGTACGCGGTTTCATTTCTCCGAACACGCGCGCGTAAATCATGGGAGGAGTTTCCGCCGGATGCAGCGGACTCTCCAGAAATCCGCCGTCGGACTCTCCCAGGTGCCATTCCATTGGTCCTCTAAGGGTAGCAAGACCACATTCCGGGCTCCGGTCGCCCCCCATTCCTCTACTCGCAACCGAATACCCGATGCCATCGACATCAATCAGCCGCGGGATGCCTCTACGAGGCGACTCGCTCCGCCACGACGCGGAGGCGCCGGTAGTCGAGGATCCACTTGTCGTCGCGGTAGAGGCGAGGTCTGACGTGATCTGCGACGGCGCGGCGGCGGCTGTCTTTTTCGGGCTCGGGCATGCCTTGAAAGAAGACTCCGCCGAACATTTGCAGCCAGTCGTCGAGTCCGGCGGTGCCTTCGACGGGCGTGGGCCTATCGAACAGGACCGCGCTGCGGAGCAGGAATCCGTTGGCTTCAAGGAGTGCGGCGTATTCGGAAATCGAGGGGAAATGCCAGGGCGATTTTTCCTCGGCTCCGCCTAAAATTGCGCCGAGAGACTCCATGATGGCGCCGATGTTGCCACGTCCGCCAAGTTCGGCCACGAAGCGTCCGCCGGGCTTGATCGCGCGGGAGATGGCGGCGATGGCCGCGGGCTGATCCTTGACCCAGTGGAGGGCGGCGTTCGAGAAGAGCGCATCGGCGGGAGGGTCCACGGCGAAACTGGTTGCGTCGGCGAGCCGGAATTCAAGGTGCGGGTGTTTCGATGACGGGTAGTTGATGCGGGCCTGCGCGACCATGTCCGTTGAGTAGTCGATGCCAATGACGTGAGCGCCGGATTCGGCGATCTTGGCGGACAGCTGGCCGGAGCCGCATCCGAGGTCGATGATCCGCTCACCGGGTTGAGCGGCGAGCACGGAAAGGAGGTCCTCGCCGAACTTCCAGACATACGAGTGGGACGCCTCGTAGCGTTCGACGTCCCAGCGGGGTTTCGAGGTTGGCGTCATGAGTGCTTCTTTGATGGTATGCGCTGTGGGCGAGACATTGTGAGAATGGCGCGGATATTGGAAGCCATTTTTGGAATTTCAGACAAGTTATACTGCGTGCAATGAAATTCGCCGCGGTGGCCACGATTGCAGCCGGGCTTCTTGTTGTCTGCGCGCAGGACAGTTCTACGATCCGCGTCACGACGCGCCTGGTGCAGGTAGGTGTGATTGTGCGGGACAAGAACGGTCCGGTGACGGACCTCAAGAAGGAAGATTTCAAACTCTTCGAGCGCGGCAAAGAGCGGCGGATTGCGGCGTTTTCGATGGCCGCGAGCGGGGTTCCGGCAACGGGCTCGGGCGTGAAGATGCCGCCAAACATTTTCTCGAACCGCTTTGACCGGTCCGCGGCAGCGCCGTCGAGCGTCACGATCCTCCTGATTGACGGGCTCAATACGCTGCTGATGGACCAGAAGCTGGTCCGCAAAAGCGCCATCGAGCTTCTCGATACGCTGAAGCCGCAAGACCGCGTTGCATTGTACACGCTAGGGCGCGAGTTGCGCGTCGTCCACGACTTTACGAACGACTTCGACGAATTGAAGGCGACGATCGCGAAAACGAAGGGCCTCGTCACGGGCATGGATTCGGCGAAGACCGACGCGGAGAAGCTGGAAGACGGTCCAGGGCTGAGCGGCGCATGGGCCGCGCAGGACGCCACGATCGCGCTGGGGGCAGTGCAGAACCGGGTGACACGAACCGCCGACGCGCTTGCAGCGATCGGGCGGCATCTTGCCGGAGTTCCGGGGCGTAAGAGTCTGATTTGGGTTTCGGGCAGCTTTCCAATCGGCGAGGGTTTGAGCGGTGGGAGTGTGGCAAAACCCCGCCTGCCTCCACCTCAGGCAACCGCCGGACCTGTAGTCGGAGGAATCCCACGCGGCACGCCGACCCAGGATTTTGGCTCGAGCATGCCGGCGATGACGATCTACCGCGACGAACTAGACAAGGTTACCCGGGCCCTCAGTGAAGCCAATATCGCGCTATACCCGGTGGACGCGAGAGGCCTCGTCGCGCAATCGGTGGAACGCCCGACGGCTCCGTCGGCCCCGGAAGGAATCGATACGATGCGGCTGCTGGCGGACCGGACCGGCGGAAAGGCGTTCTTCAACACAAACGACCTGCTGGCTGCGATGCGCGGGGCGATCGAAGACGGGAGGGTGTCGTACACCCTCAGCTTTTATCCAGATCCGAATGAGTTGGACGGGAAGTTTCACGATCTCAAAGTGAAGGTGGATCGCCGCAGCGTCGATGTGCGCTACCGCACCGGATACGCGGCGGTTGCAGACGACGCTTCCGGCCAGAGGGATGCCGGGGAGGAACTGCGCGCGGCTGCGATGCGTCCGTTGGATTCGACGGAGTTGGGAGTCTCCGCGCGTGCGGATCTGGTCGCAGGCGCGACGCCGGCGCTGCGGGTAGCGGTGTCAATCGACTTGTCCGATGTGCAAGTGGACCAGCAAGGCGACCGCTGGGTTGGCAAGCTCGACTTGTATCTGTTGCAGATTGGCGTGGACGGCAAGGTGTTGGATACGAGTGGCGTCGGGATTCCGATCAATCTGACCGAGGCGAGGTATCGCGACGCGGCTCGCGAGGGCCTCGTAGTGTCGAAGACGCTGACGCCGGTTGTTGGCGTGCTGCAGATCCGTGCCGTCGTCCTGGATGGGCGGTCGGGAAAGATAGGGTCGCTCCGGATGCCGATGGGTCCGATTGTTGCGGCGGCGCAGAAGAGGGCGGAGAAGTAGGTCCGGAGGGCGGGGACGTCTCCGGGCGTTAGCCACGCTGCATTCGCGGGCTGCGCGTATGCCCGGTCCCGATGAACGCTACCGTCGTTCCCGGCGGGATTCTCCCTAGGTGGCCGTGGCTTGGACCGGTGCGACGACGCCACCCTTGGAGCGGAACCACAGGAAAATACCGAGCGCGAGCAGGCCCAGCGAAATCCACTGCGTAATGGACCAGGGTCCGCCGAAGGGGAGCGCTTGCGCGTGGTAGCGGAAGAACTCGACGACGAAGCGGGCGATTGAGGACAGGATCAGGTATTCGGCGAGGATGCGTCCGGCGGCGTGCGGTTTGCTGAAACGCCTCCAGAGGTAGACAAAAATCAGTCCGAGAGCCGCCATTTCGTACAGTTGCGCG
>JBDTTK010000071.1:0-10822 GCA_039930685.1 Bryobacteraceae bacterium
AACTTCGTGAACGCGCCGCGGTCAACGGTGTCCGCCGCGGTACCTACCGCGCCCTGACGAACCGCCGTGGCGCCGATTCCGGTGATGGCCGCACTTGCGGATCCGTAAATCTTCACCAGATTGTTGCCGGCCGAAATCGGCGAACTGCTGTTCGCCTGGAAGGCGCGGATTTCGTTGAAGTCGCTCAGGAACCCGTTGTCGTAGATTCGGGTCTGATTGATGTTCTGATCGAGCAGCAACTTGACGCCGCGGTTGGCCACGTAACCCGCTTCGAGGACGGTGTTTCGCATGAGTTCCCGTTGGATCGTCAGGTTGTACTGCATGACGTACGGCGTCCGGAAGTTCGGATCGAATACGTTGAGTGTTCCGAAGGACCGGTCGGCCGCCGGAGTCAGCGTGGGCGTACCGGGCGCGGACGGAAATGCGAGCGCCTTGTCGCTGGCACGCAAATCTGTTCCGCCCGAGTTCGGGAGCAGGGTTACGCCCTGGGCGAAGCCCGGCGTGGTTCCATCGGGATCGATCGTCGAACCGCCGGTGATGCGGTCGTAGAAAAGGCCCCACGACGCGCGGACCGATGTCTTGTTGTCGGGAGACCAGGCGAAGCCAAGGCGCGGCGCAAAGTTGTTTTTGTCGTCGTTGAACCAGGCGTTGCTCTTCTGCACCGTCAGATTGGACAGACGGGCCGATGTATTGACGAGTCCGGCCGCGGCCTGCGTGATCACGCCCTGAAAACCATCGCGTTCGTACGGCACGCCATAGTATTCGTAGCGGAGTCCGACGTTCACCGTCAGGTTCTGCCCGATGCGCCAGTCATCCTGGAAGTATCCGGCGTAATCCTTGAAGACGAAGTTGCGAACGCGCGGGCTGCCTGGCGAAAACGTGGACAGATCGCTGTAGAAGGTCTGCTGGATCGAGCTGACGCGTCCCAACAGGTCGTTGTAGAGGCTGTCGTAGCGGGTCCGGTCCGTGGACGAGATCTGCGCACCCGTGGGTCCGTTGGCAGTCGCGACACCGTTGCCGTTCGCCGTGGTGACGACAATGTTCGGAGTGATGTTGGCGTTGCTGCTCTGATACTGCAGGATCTTCGAGAAGCGGAAGCCGGTCTTGAAGGTGTGCTTACCGCGGATGATCGACACGTTGTCGGCGATCTGCGGGTTCACGGGCGAGTTACGGTCCGAGCCGAAGGCAGTGGGAATCGGATTCGTGAACGTGTTGGCCGCGATCAACGCCTGTCCCGGATAGAACAAGTCGCGAACGCGTCCGAACGTCACCGAGGCTTCCTGTACGCCGACGATGAATTCATTCAGCAGAGAAGGCCGGACCGTCCAGTTGGCGCCCGCCGAATAGCCGGAGCGGATGCCACCCTGGGTGCCGTTCGGCAGACCGGGGTAGACCGCTTCCGCGTTATTTAGGGAGTCCGCCGGCGTCAGCGTTTTGAACCACGAATAGCGGAAGTAAGCCCGCAGATTGTTGGTCACCTGGTAATCGGTCTTAAAGGTGTATTGATCGCCCGAGTTGTTGGCGGGCGCGTTAAACCGGAACCCGGCCGTGTTCAGTCCGTCGCCGAGCGACGTGTTGTTCGGCGCAGGAAGCAGCGCGAGGCTGCGTGCTACTAACGGATCGATCCCAAGCTTGCGGGGATCCGCGTTCAGAATGTTGAAGCTTTGCATCGTGCCCGCATTGGACTGCCCTGCCGGAACAATCCAGCGGAAGATTCCGGACTTGGCTTCCGGAGTCAGCACGGTGCGGTTGCGCGCTACTTCCTGCGCGGTCCGCGATCCTTGGTAGTTAAAGAAGAAGAACAGCCGGTCCTTGCCGTTCACTAGTTTCGGAATCACGACCGGGCCGCCGAAGGAACCGCCAAACTGGTTCTGAATGTATTTCGGACGCGGCGTCGCCGTTCCATCGGCGGTGGGCGTGCTGTTGTTGAAGAAGTTGTTCGCGTTCAGCACCGTGTTGCGGTGATACTCAAACAAATTGCCATGGAATGTGTTCGTGCCGGAGCGCGTGAGGAGTTCGATCGTGCCGCCGGCGTTCCGGCCGTATTCGGCTTTCGCGCCGCTGGTGATGATGCGGAATTCCTCGACCGAGTCGGTGTTATTCGCGTTCAGTGTCAGGCCCAGCCGGGGCGTTGACGCGTCGTTGACGTCGATTCCGTCGAGCGTGTTATTGTTCGAGCCCTGGCGCAATCCGTTGATGCGGGCAAAGCTGGGATCGTTCGGGCTCGTGCCAAGTTGGACACCCGGCTGGTAGGTGGCCAGCGCGATCGGTCCGCGGCCCAGCTGCGGCAGCGTGTCGATATCCTTCAGCGTTACGGCGCGCTGGATGGTGGCTTCGGACGTCTGCACACGGACGCTATTGGCTTCTACCGTCAGCGTGTCTGTAACCGTTCCGATTTCGAGCTTAAGGTCCTGCCGGAGAGTGACGCCGACGTTTACTTCGATGTTCGTCACTGACGACTTGCGGAAGCCACTGGCCTCGGCCGTCAGAGTATAGAACCCTGGCGGAACGACGGGGAACGCGAACAGGCCTTGCTGGTCGGCTTCGGTATCCACGCGGACCTGAGTTTTTGTGTTCGTAAGAGATAGCTTCGCGCCGGGAATGACCGCGCTCGAAGAATCGGTTACGGTGCCTTCGACCCGAGAGCTTTGGATCTGGGCAAAAAGCGATAAGGCAAGCAAACCAGCCAAGCTGGTCAGAGCAAGTAGTCGTTTCAAAATGACCCCTTCACCCCAACAACAAACTGCAGCTAACCTGATGACTTTTTGCGGCGTTCCGAAAAATGATGAAACCCTGCAATGCGAGGGCTGGGAGAGTCCTGGAGAAGGAACCCAGCGAGACCAACGAATTGTTCGAATCGTAGCTCAGGACGCAACCGACTTGCAACATTTTTTTATTCCCGCCACATCTACGGGGCGATTGGAATGAGCGCATCAAAGCCGGGAATCAGGCTGAAGTACCAAGACTTGACTGCAGAGTGTGAGATTGAAATGGCCGCTAACTCATACATGATTAACGTCATACGAAAAGATCTGACCGGAATGGATTTGCGTTGGTTCACCCTGAGCCACGAAGCCGCCGACCTCTTTCTCCGGCAAGTTCTCCGGTACGCCACCACAAACGGGACCGGCTGTTTGCTCTTGTTGGGGTGGAATTCCGGATCGGACTGCCCGGACCTCGTCTGGCCTGACTTTTCCCGCATCCGGGCGCTGATGTCCGCGTTCAAGCCGCTGAAATCGGGCGCGGTCTCCGCGAACCGCGATTACAGGAGAGCTTCGATTTGGGAGGGTGACCAGATGATCGCGCGACCCTCGCCCGGCTTAGCGTAGTTCGCAGAACAAGTGCCGGGGCATCAATGAATTGGCGTTTCGACCCCACCTGCATACGCTGAGAGCTACAGGACGCTGTGAATTCGCCCGATAGCTGACTAGAGGCATTGGGCTGTGGGGCGGATTAGCGGTTGACATATGCACCCCCCCTTCGGCTAGACTTAGGGCTTCAGAAAGCTTATGAAGCCATAACCCAGGGAGAAGAATGCGAACCTTTCCAAGAATCTTCTTCGGTCCAATCTTCGTTTCGCTCTGTTTTGCACCGGCGCTCCTTGCGGCAAAGAAGCCTGTGTACCGCATGAATTTCATGCCCCCGGCCGCCAAACCCCTCCCTCCCGCTCCAGTAATCACTGAGACTCCCAGCATCGACCCGGATCCTTATGGACGGCAGGCCGTCAACCTGGAACTCCGCGGAATCCCGAAGCTGGCGCGTCCTTCGGATGTGGATTTTCGTTTGCGCCAGGCCGAGGAGTTTTTCGCTCAAGGGAAGAAAGCGTACCAGGACGGGAAACTGGACGAAGCGCGGACCGCTTTCAATCGCGCGATTGATGCGCTGCTCGGTCCCAAAGACGGACAAGGTGCGCGCGAATCGCTGCCCGAGCCTGGACCGGAACGCTCCCGTCTGGAGCGCCGGGTAGAGCAATTGGTCGAAGACATTTTTCACTACGATCTGGACGGCTTGGGAGCATCGGACTCGGAGGATCGAGTGGCGTACGACAAGGCTCCGCTCGACAATATTCTCAATCTGACCTTGCCGATCGATCCGCAATTAAAGAAGAAGGTGACAGAGGAAGTTCGCGTCACGGCTTCGGGTCTGCCGCTCGAAGAAACGGATGCGGTCACGAGCTACATTAACTTCTTCTCGAGCGAACGCGGCCGGCGGACGATCATTTTTGGCTTGAAACGCGCGGGGCGATATGCGCCGATGATCCAGCGCGTCCTGAGTGAAGAAGGGGTCCCGCAGGAACTGATTTTCCTTGCCCAGGCAGAATCCGGGTTCCTTCCGCGCGCGATCTCCAACAAGAATGCTGTAGGCATGTGGCAGTTCATGCAATTCCGGGGCAAGGAATATGGCCTCAATCAGACGTCGGCGACCGACGACCGGCTGGATCCGGAAAAGGCAACCCGCGCCGCCGCCCGCCATCTGCACGATCTTCATGATCAGTTCGGCGACTGGTACCTCGCGATTGCCGCCTACAATTGCGGACCCTATTGCGTAGAGCATGCCGTCGCGCGCACCGGTTACGCCGATTTCTGGAAGCTTCGCTCACTGGGCGTGCTCCCGAAGGAAACGACGAATTACGTCCCGATCATCGTCGCGATGACGATCATGATGAAGAACGCGGCGAGCTACGGATTGGACAACATCGTTCCGGACACGCCGCTCGAGATGGAGACGATCAAGCTGACTGCTCCGACCCACATCGGGCTGATTGCGGACGCAGCCGACCGGCCGGTTTCCGAGATTCGCGAATTGAACCCGGCGTTGCTCAAGCCGGTGGCGCCCGCGGGGTACGACTTGCACGTTCCCAAGGGATTGCTCGCGAACGTCGAGACGGCATTCTCCGTGGTTCCGGAGTCGCATCGGGCAACTTGGCGGATGCATCGCGTAGGACCCGGAGAAACGCTTGCCACGATCGCAAAGCGGTATGGAATGAGTACGAATTCCATCGCTGCGATCAATCGCGAGGCCTCCTCTGCTGAGGAGGGAGAGACGCTGGTGATCCCGGCGTCCTATCAGACCGATCAGAGCTTCCTGCCGAAACGGATGGCCTACACAGCGCCATCCAGAGGACGACGCGGATCGCGGACCTCAGCTTCAACGCATTCTAAGAGCGCCGCCCGCGGCAGAACGCAGGCGGCTGCCGCTTTCTCGAACCACAAGGCGAAGGCTGCGGCGCGTCCAGTGGCTCGCAGGAGTTCGTCTCGCGCAGCTAGTGCCGCAAAGCAATCGGCTGCCCGGAAGCCGGTCGTAAAGCAGTCCGCTCCACGCCGCGCCGCTGCCCCGCGCGGAATCGCGACAACGGCTTCGCTTCACTAGATTGACTTGTTGCGCGGCCGGCGCATCCGGCTGCGGGTTGCCGCTTACAACTACTTACACAATCAGGTGGTTACAGCCTTGTAACCACTGCGGAAGCGTGACAGAATAACGGTGTTAAGACCTAACTGGGGAGAACCATGTTCCATCGCTGCCTCTTCGTAAGTTTTGTAGGTGCAACGTCGCTCCTGACGGGCGTGGCGGTTGCCGGTAACACTTCCAATTCCAAGCCGACGTTCTCGAAGGACGTTGCGCCGATCGTTTTCAACCGCTGCACCGAATGTCATCGCAAGGGCGAGGTCGCGCCAATGGCGCTGACGAATTATAAGGACGTCCGTCCCTGGGCGAAGGCCATCAAGGAAGCCGTAGTCAGCCGGAAGATGCCGGTTTGGCTTGCGGATCCGGCTCATGGGCAGTTTTCGAATGACCGTCGGCTCCCGCAGCAGGAAATCGATACGATCGTGGCTTGGGCGGACGCGGGCGCACCGGAAGGCAACGTGAAGGATCTGCCGAAGATGCCGGAATTCTCCGAGGGGTGGTCCATTGGCAAACCGGACCGCATCATCGACATGGGCGCCAGCTTTGACGTACCTGCTGAAGGTGTGATCGCCTACAAATACTTCCAGGTGGATCCGGGCTTCACGGAAGATACCTGGGTAACGGCGGCTGAAGCGCGTCCCGGCGACCGGAAGAGCGTGCACCACATCATTGTGTTCGTCAACGCGCCGAACGACAAGGCCGGTGCGCGTACAGGCGGCAACCTGCTGATCGGCTACGCGCCGGGCGAGCAGCCGAGCAGTTTCGCGCCGGGCGAAGCCAAGCTCATTCCGGCCGGCTCGAAGCTCACCTTCCAGATGCACTACACGCCGGCCGGGAAGGCCTATTCGGATCGCAGCTACATCGGGCTGAAATTCGCGAAGGCCGCTCCGGAAAAGCGCGTCATTACTTCGAACGCGATGAATTTCAATATCAAGATTCCGGCCGGTGACCCGAACTACGAAGTGAAGTCGAGCTGGACCGCGAAGGAAGACGTCACGCTGACCAGCTTCATGCCGCACATGCACGTCCGCGGCAAGGACTTCGAATACACGATCGTCTATCCGGACGGCCGCAGGAACGTCATCCTTTCGGTGCCGAAGTATGACTTCAACTGGCAACTCGGTTACGTTCTCAAGGACCCGCTCGAACTGCCGAAGGGGACGCGGATCGACTGCGTTGCTCATTTCGACAACTCGGTCAACAACAAGTACAATCCCGATCCGACCAAGGAAGTCCGCTGGGGCGACCAGACTTGGGAGGAGATGATGATCGGGTGGTTCAACTACACCGTGCCATCGAAGCCCGAAGCGGCAACGAAGGGTGCGGAAGAGTAGCAGTCCGCATCACAAGCGAACGGAAAAGGCGGCCTTCGGGCCGCCTTTTTGCGTTTTCGTCCTCGAATTCAAATCCTTCCCATCCGTTTCTCTCACACCTTTGCCCTCCGGTCCGATGAGGAAACTAGCGCCAGGGACGGCCCGCCGAAGCGACGGGCAAGAGGCCTGTCTGAGCTAAGGCAAGGAGAATACCACGATGGCTCTCGATATTCTGATCGTTGACGATTCGGCGGCGATCCGAAAGATCCTTCAACGCGTGCTGATGCAGGCCGACGTAGCCGTCGGTACGGTGTACGAAGCGAGCGACGGAGCCGAAGCTATCGAGAAGCTCAAAACCGCCAGCGTTGGGCTGATTCTCTCCGACATCAACATGCCGAACATGGACGGGATCGAAATGCTCAGCCGGATTCGGGCGCAAGAGATCCACCGCAATACTCCGATCATCATGATCAGTACGGAAGGCAGTCAAGCGAAGGTCTTGCAGGCCCTCGAACTCGGCGCCTCGGGCTACGTCAGGAAACCGTTCACTGCGGAGCAAATCAAGGAAAAGCTGACCGGGTTAGTGTGACGGCCGTCGAGCGAAAAGCAGGAACGCATTCAAGCAAAGGAATTGGACTGAAAATGAGCGAGCATCTCTCTCCGAACGACTTGGCGTCGATCATCGGGTCGGCGACCAAAGATGTTTTTTCGACGATGTTGAACATCTCTGTCGAAGCCGAAGAATTCCAAGTAGACCTCTCCACTCCACCCAGCTTCGACGGCGTCATTGCGCTGGTCGGAATCGCCGGGGCCTGGCATGGCTCCGGCCGGATCTCGATGACGTCGCAATGTGCGATCCGACTGGCGGGAGGCCTGCTGTCAACGGAGTACAACGCGGTCGACGAAGATGTCCTCGACGCGGTGGCTGAGGTCGCGAACATGGTCATCGGCAATGTGAAAGCCGTGCTCGAAGACCGCCTGGGCGCGTTGGGGCTCAGCGTGCCGACGGTGATCTATGGCCGGAACTATCAGGCGCGTTCGCTCGGCGTCACGGAGTGGGTAGTGGTGCCGTTTCAGTGCGAGGCGGAGCGTCTCGAGGTCCGCTTCTGCATGATGCCTGCCGCCTCCCTTATGCATGGGCGTCCGGAGATGATGCACGTCTAGAATCGGTTCCCGCGAGCGGCGTCCGGCGCGCCCCGGGAGACTGCCCCAGACCGCGCCGGTCGTCCTCAAAGCCTACTCGCTGATCTTCGGCTGGTCGCCGGTGTGATGATCCGAGATCTGGAAACGCAGGAACTCGTGAATGGCCTTTAGCGCCTTCGCGTCGGTCGTCCGGATGCGAACCTGGCCGCCGCGCTCATTTTCCTCGAATGCGTACTGAATCTTGTCGCGCTTTGCCTTCATGACCGGGACGCCCGGAGGTGTTTGCGCGTGGATCAGCATGGGCGCCTCAAAGTTGCCGTCGGAGAACATTTTCGCTATGTGGCCAAGGTGTTGACGGATCTGATCGCGGCTTTCGGTGTCGGTGGCGTCGTTTGCGCCGACTTGAATCGCGCCGCCATCTTTGTACAACAAGAAATGATGCGCTGTTCTCTCGTGCGAGAAGCCCATCACTTGGTCGCCGCGTTTGTCCACGGCCGAGTGGCCGGCCATCGGGCACTTGTCGTGATCTTGCGGGGGAGCAAACAGCAGAAACGTCAGCAGTAGTAGGGTCATGTTTTCAGGTTCCTTTCGGTTCGGCGCCGAATGGGTAATTCCACGAGAGCCTGCAGAAGATGAAGAGGCTCGTCGCCGCGCTGGCCGGCCAGCTTGCCGCTCCAGTCGTCGAGCAGCCCGCGGAGCGCGTCGCGCAAGGCGACCCGCTCCGCGATTTCGGTTTCAAGAGACGTAAGTTTGGATTCGAGCAGCGCCGCCACTTGGCGGCACGGCGCTCCGCCTTGTTCCCGGACCTGGAGGATGCGCGACAGTTCGTTGAGCGAAAAGCCCAGCGCGACGGCGCGCCGCACCAGTTGCACTCGTACCACCGCCGACTCGGCATAATCGCGATAGCCGCCGGCTGTCCGGCGCGGGCGCGCGAGTACACCGATCCGCTCGTAGTGACGGAGCGTGTCGGGGCTTACGCCCGAGCGCTTTGCCAGTTCGCCGCTACGCATCTAATCCACAGGCCCCGTCACCATCTTCGCCTCTTTCCTCTGCAGGCCGCCCCGGAATTCCTTGGCCGCCAGACTGAGCGTAATCCCCGGAACCGGCTCCAGGGTCAAGGGAAAAAGAGGTCTGATTTGCCCAGGCGCCGTAATTTGGGGCGAAGTGCACCGATAGAATAAGGAGCGGACTCCACCAGAGCGATTTCTTATGCCGCCCACTATCGAGATCTTGAACGGGGTTCGTATCCTCGTGATGCCGCCCGATGGAGCAAAACTCAAGACCGCTGCGGATGCCGTCGAAATCGTGGCGGAGGCCGCAACGTACAGGGCGGGCATCGTCGTGATTCCGGTCGAGCGATTGGACGGCGATTTCTTCCAGTTGGCGACGAGGGTTGCCGGCGAGATCGTTCAGAAATTCGTGAACTATCGGATTCACATCGCCATTCTGGGTGAGGTCTCCGAGCATGTGGGCAGAAGCGCGGCCTTTCGCGATTTTGTGGTGGAGTCCAATCGAGGAACGTACCTTTGGTTCCTGGACGATCTAAGCCAACTTGAAGCTAGGCTGAAGCTGCCGCCGCAGCCTCCGATTGACTCGCGAGCCAGCGAGTGAACCCGCGGCAGCGGGCCGGGGCGAGGCCGCCGGTCGACGACGCCACCGGTGTGACCGCCTGCTCTCGACGACAGGACTAGCGGTTGGACAGCGTTGTGCCGCTGGTTGGGCACGTGAAATCCCCCAATCCCCACGTGGCGGTTCTCGCGCAGGGCCGCTAAGCCTCTGTTTCTGAATCAGTTGGAGTTGGCATCCAACCTGCCCTAGGTCCACCCGAAGGAGGAGTACCTAAAATGCTCCGTCGCATGTCGATTTTCTGCGCCTTGTTTGCGACCTCCATCCTGACAGCACAGGACAAGCCGGTCATCCGCAAGGTTTCGCCCAGCCTCACCGACCCCAGTTCGGGGAAGGAAATGTTTATCGCGTATTGCGCAACCTGCCATGGCAGGGATGCGATGGGAACCGGACCCGCCGCACCGGCCCTCAAATTGACACCGGCGGATTTGACCACGCTTACCATGCGTAACAAAGGCAAGTTCCCGGAGCTCAGGGTCTTCAACACCATCAAGGGCGACTCGGAAACGCCGGCGCATGGATCCAAAGACATGCCGGTGTGGGGCGCGGTGTTCTCTCAGTTGGCGCACGGGAACCAGGGCGAGGTCCAGATGAGGATCTCGAATCTAGTCTCCTATGTGAGGTCCATTCAGAAGAAGTAACAAGACTCAAGTTTCGTTTCACGGCCCGCCTGGCTCTGAGTCGGCGGGCCGTGGTGCGTGTGTTTAGCGCCAACCCCACTGCAGTGGCTCTTTCGGACGGGCTACTCTGAAAAGATGTCAGCAACTGTTGTCGCCGAACTGATCCTGTTGCTGCTCTTGGCGGTCTCGGGCGTAGCGCTGGTTACCAGCCGCCTCAAGATCCCGTACACGATCGCTTTGGTCTTTGCAGGCTTTGCGATCGACCTCTTTCACGTCCCGATCAAGGAGGTCGCGGGAAACGCGCAGCTCCTGACCCCGGATGTGATCTTCGTTCTCTTCCTGCCGGCGCTGCTGTTTGAGTCGAGCCTGAACATCGAAATCAAGCATCTGCGGGCGAATTTCTGGCCGATCATCCTTCTGGCCGTGATCGGTGTGGCCGCCGCCACGGGGATCACGGGATACGCCGTCTATCATTTTCTCGGGCTGCCGATTCTCACGGCCATGCTGTTTGGCGCCTTGATTAGCGCAACCGATCCGATTGCGGTGATCGCGCTCTTCCGAGACCTCGGCGTCAGCAAGCGGTTAGCGGTCATCGTCGAGGGCGAGAGCTTATTTAACGACGGAACCGCCGTGGTTGCGTTCCAGCTCATTCTCGCGATGATCGTCACCAACCACTTCGATGCCCAGAATCGCCTAACTGAACGCTCAATCGAG